>NZ_DJIQ01000028.1:9943-91748 GCF_002433705.1 Oceanicaulis sp. UBA6590 | reverse complement strand
AGCACGGTGGCGGTGGTGGTGCCGTCGCCCGCTTCGTCATTGGTGCGGGAAGCGACTTCGCGCACCATCTGGGCGCCCATGTTCTCGAACTTGTCTTCGAGCTCGATTTCCTTCGCCACGGACACGCCGTCCTTGGTGGTGCGCGGAGCGCCGAAAGATTTCTCGATCACCACATTGCGGCCTTTCGGGCCCAGGGTGACTTTCACGGCGTCGGCGAGGATATCCACGCCCTTGAGCATTTTTTCGCGGGCGGAAGCGCCGAACTTAACGTCTTTGGCAGCCATTGTTCGTCCCTATCTATTGAGTAGATGTCAGTCTTTGAGCGGAAGGGCGGCGATTAGCCGACCACACCCAGAATGTCGGACTCTTTCATGATCAGCAGATCCTGACCTTCCAGAGTGATCTCGGTGCCGGACCATTTGCCGAACAGGATGCGGTCGCCGACCTTGACGTCCATGGCGATCAGCTCGCCCTTGTCGTCACGGGCGCCCGGGCCCACAGCCACGACTTCACCTTCTTGCGGTTTTTCCTTGGCGGTGTCGGGAATGATGATGCCGCCAGCGGTCTTGGATTCTTCCTCGACGCGCTTCACCACAACGCGGTCCTGGAGAGGACGAAAGTTCATTGCCGGTACTCCGTTTTTGAGCTTTGGCTCGTGTGAAGAACTGTTTGAGCGAGCCGGGAGAGGAGCGTTAGCACTCTCCTGCCCTGGCTGCTAACAGCCGCGGAGGTAAGAGGCTGGCGAGGAACCGTCAAGGGCTCCGGGCGACATTTTTCCGCCCATATTTTCAGCTTCTTCGGAGCCGGTTCAGACTGGGTTCATGCGCCCGTCGCGCATACTTGTTAAGATAGAGCTATCTAGACGCGGAACTTTCAGATTAAGTCTGCGTTTTAGGGGACGCTTACGGGAGAGAATATGATGTTTCGTTCTTTGATCGCCGCTGTCATGGCGCTGGGCCTTGCTGCGGCGTGCACCACCACTGACCAGTACGGCAATGTGACCCGCAACAACACCGGCACCGGCATCCTCGCCGGCGCTGCGGCCGGCGCGCTTCTGGGCACGCTGGCGGGCGGCGATGACCGCCGCAACGCGCTGATTGGCGCGGGCGTGGGCGCCCTCGCGGGCGGCGGCGTCGGCAACTATATGGACCGCCAGGAAAACGCCTTCCGCGAACGTCTGCGCGGTTCGGGCGTGACCGTGCGCCGCGTCGGCAATGACCTGTATCTGGTGATGCCGGGCGATGTGACCTTCGCCACCAATTCCGCACAGATCGACCAGCGCTTCGGCCCGGTCCTCAACGATGTGGCAGACGTGCTGATGACCTATCCGGCCACCTATGTGGACGTGATCGGCCACGCGGACAGCGTGGGCGACGCCAGCTACAACCAGACCCTGTCAGAGCGTCGCGCCAGCTCTGTCGCCGCCGAGCTGATCGCGCGCGGCGTCATGCGTGACCGTCTGTATGTGGCCGGCATGGGCGAAAGCCAGCCGATCGCCTCCAACGACACCGACTCCGGCCGCGCGGCCAACCGTCGGGTCGAGATCAAGATCGCCCCGCACACCTCGTAAGCTGCGAGGCGGGAGACCGCGGTTAACCGAGGGCGCGTCCGCATGTGCGGGCGCGCCTTTGTTTTTTCCGTTTGTCCACGGCTCACAGCGTTAACGTTCTGACAAGCCCCGTTAACGCAGCTTAGTATCGCCGAAATGAGTGTGATTCGCTGCGCTTAGGCCGAAGTGGCCGAAGCGGCGACATTCAGGAGCGACGATGCCGCGCGCAAGCGACATATTGGTGATCCTAACCTATGCGATGGTCGCCATCGTCGCCGCGCTCGCGTTTGATCGTTTCGGGCTGATGTCGGCCGAGCTGGCCTGGATGATGGGCGCGCTGGTCTTTCTCATCGGCGGACAGGTCCACGCCTCGGTCGCCCGCGCCGAAGAGCGCAAGGTCTTTGAGGACGAGATCCACCAGCTCAAGGCCGCAAACCTGACCATGCTGGATGAGCTGAGCAGCGCACAGGACCGGATCGAGGCCCTGGCCGAAAGCGCCTCCGTCGGCAATCCCGCCCAGCCTGCGGAACCGGCTTCTGCGCTGGAACTCAATCAGCCGCTCAATGCGGGCGCGGACGCCCATGGCGCGGATGAGCGCCTGGTCGCAGAGATCCTGGCCCGGCTTGACGGCGGTCGCGGCGCGCCGCTTGAGGCCCAGGCTCCGGACGCTGCGGATCTGGTGCGCCGGGCGCTCGATGACAATCGGGTGGATCTCTATCTGCAGCCGGTTGTCGGCCTGCCCCAGCGGCGAACCTATTTCTATGAGGGCTATACCCGCATCCGGGACGAGAATGGCCAGGTCATTGCGCCGGGCAAGTTCCTTGCGGCGGCGGAAGATGCGGGTCTGATCACCGATGTGGACAATCTCTTGCTGCTGCGCTGCGTGCAGATCGTGCGTCGCCTGACCAAGTCCGATCGCCGCGTCGGCGTGTTCTGCAATGTCTCGATCCGCTCGCTGGCGGATGAAGATTTCTTCCCGGCCTTCCTCGATTTCCTGCGGCGCAATTCCGATCTCGCCGGCGCGCTGATCTTCGAGATGCCGCGCGCCCAGTTCGAGAACCGTTCCGCCACGGCGGCGCGCAACATGGCGCGGCTGGCGGATTTCGGCTTCCGATTCTCCATCGATCAGGTCAACGATCTCAATATCGACCTCGCCGAGCTGCAACGCGCGGGGGTGCGCTTCATCAAGGTGGCGGGCGACCGTCTGATCGCCGCCGCCCACGGCGCCGAACCGATCGCTGGCCGGGAGCCCGGCGCCCTGCGCCCCGAAGACGTGGCGGGGCTTTTCGCCCGCTATGGCGTGGATCTGGTGGCCGAGAAGATCGAGTCCGAAAGCACGGTCGTCGAGGTGCTTGATCTCGATGTGGCGTACGCCCAGGGCCATCTATTCGGCGCGCCGCGTCCGGTGCGCGATGAAGTGCTGAGCGAGGCGGACAACAAGCTGCGCCGCGCGGCGGGTTGATCGGGAAAAGCCTGCCCTGTTAGGGTCAATCACTGATCGCGCAACGCCGGAGGATGATCCATGGCGATGCAAGACACCAACCCGGACACTCCAGGCCATCAACTGCCTGTCTGGTTGCGCGCTGCCCATCTGGGCTTTGGCGCGCTGATGCTGGTTATCGCGGTGCTTCTGCCGGGATTCTTCGTGCCCGTGGCCTTTGTGGCCGCTTTGGTGGTGTTCGCCTTCTTGCAGATCGGCAACACGCTTCATTTCAGAGGCGGCCTGTCGTCACCGGCGCACTGGCGGTCACGGGTCTTTGTCTCGACGTCAGTCAGCAGCCTGGGCGTCATGGCCTTGGCGCTTCGCTATGCAATCGTCCTGGGACTGTTCGGCCAGGCCTAGGGCGTCAGGCCGGCTCCAACTTTCATTTGACGCTCTGGCGGGGCTCACCTAGTCCACGGCCATGACCCAATTCCCCTATCTCTCCGACCTCGCCGCCGATTACGACGCCATTCTGTGTGATGTCTGGGGCGTCATCCGGGACGGTTCCGACCTTCTGCCTGAAGCGCTCGATGCCTTGCGCCAGTATCGCGCTCAGGGCGGGACCGTGATCCTCGTCTCCAACTCGCCGCGGCGGGCGTCCTCGCTGGAAAACTTCCTGCATCAGATGGGCGCCGGTGATGATGTGTGGGATGGCGCGGTCAGCTCGGGCGAGGGGACCCATGCCCTCTTGAAAACCCGTGCGCCCGGCCCCGCCTTCAAGCTGGGTCCTGACACGGATGATGCGCTCTATCGTGATACGGGGCTCGACTTCGCCAGGCTTGAAGACGCCGCCTTCATCTCCTGTACGGGCCTGTTTGACTGGTCACAGGAGACGCCGGAGGACTATGTCGACCTGCTGACGGAAGCGAAATTGCGCCGGCTCGACATGATCTGCGCCAATCCTGACATTGTCGTCCAGTTCGGCGACGGGCTTCGCTATTGCGCAGGCGCGCTGGCGGAGAAGTATGAGGCGCTGGGCGGCAATGTAATCATGGCGGGCAAGCCCCATCCGCCCATCTACGACCTCGCCTATCGCGAGATCGAGCGCCTCCGCGGTGAAGTCGTGGACAAGTCCCGCATTCTCGCCATCGGCGACGGCCCGGTCACCGATATCAAGGGCGCCCAGGCGGAAGGCGTGGACGCGCTCTTCATTGCGGGCGGCATTCTCGCCGAACAGTTCGGGGATGCCTTCGATGCTGACAAAGCGGCCGCCCTCCTGAAGGAGGACGGCCTTGATGCGCGCCATGTCGCGCCGAAGCTGGTCTGGTGATCAGCCCTCGATTTCCCAGGCGCCGTTGACCGTAATCGACACGACAAGCTCGCCGCCGGACACCGGAGTGGCGCTGTCTTCCATGGCCATAGCGCGTGAGAACATCACCGGCTGGGGCGCATAGCCGCCGCTTTCAGAGAAGTTCAGAAGGCGCGTCACGGTGAAGCCGCCGGCTTCCGCGTAAAGATCGCGGGTCTCGTAAAGCTCGGCCACGGCGCGACGACGCGCTTCGGCCTCGGCCTCATCGGCCTCGGAGCTTGAAAAGGTGACGCCATTGAGCGAATTGGCGCCTGCTTCAAACAGGGCGTCGATAGCTGGCCCGACACTGTCCACGCCGCGAACCAGCGCTGTCACGGTGTTCTGGGCGCTATAGCCGGTGATCTGGCGCGTGCCGCCATCGCGGGATGACACCTGCGAATAGATCGGGCTCACATTGAGCTGGCTGGTCTGGATGTCCCGCGCGTCAACACCGGCTTCTTCCAGGGCGGCGAAGACCGCCTGCATGCGCTGGGAGTTGGCGCGCAGGGCCTGCGCAGCGGACTGCGCTTCCGTCACCACGCCTGCAGACACCTGCGCCTGGTCAGGACTGATGCGAACCTCGCCCGTGGCGGACAGGTTCAGTTGCGCGATCTGTTGTTCGGAGGGGCCGGTCTGCGCCAGCGCTTGTGCCGGCAGGACAGTGGAGCCCAACAGGGCGACGGTCAGAAATGCTGTGCGGATCATAATAGCTCTCCCAGTCTGTGTTTAACCAATATGAGCGTTGTCAGGCGACAGGCTCATGACCGAAACGCGGTTCTTTCATGGCCGTTCCCTGAACGGATGTTCAGCTGCGCTTCGCCGTCATCCCCGCTTTGCCAAGTTCGCCTCACGCGCTATCAAACATCCAAGCTGATTTTTCAGCGGGCCTGTAGCTCAATTGGTTAGAGCCGGCGGCTCATAACCGCTTGGTTGGGGGTTCGAGTCCCTCCGGGCCCACCATTTTTACGATTTGTTATCCATAACGGTCATCGTCCGGAAGGTCAGCGACACGCAGCGCGTGCGCGGCGTGCGGTCATGCGCGCGGGCGTGTCTTGTCGTGCGCCCGGATTTGCCAGCCTGTCCGATTGAGTGATACGGAGTCGACGGTCATAGAGCATGACGGGTTTCGAACAGCGTGAGGGCGGGGGGATGGCTGAGAGCACAAGAGGCGGTGGTCTGTCACCCGTCCCGCCCAGTGATGATGCTGAGCAGACTTCAGCCTGGGAAACCCTGAATCATGAGTTCCAGGGGCCGCTTAGAGGCTTCTTCTCAAAGAGGGTTTCGGATCGTGACGAAGTCAGCGATCTCATACAGGACGTGTTCCTGAGACTGATCCGTCGCGGCGATCACGGAGAGATCGATCATATCCGGGGCTATGTGTTTCAAGTTGCTCGAAGCGTACTGGCCGATCATCTGCGACGTCATCAGGTTCGTCGAACGGATGCGCATGAGCCCTTTGATGTCGAGCAGCATGGCGGTTCGGATTTTTCTCCCGAGCGCGTCTTACTCAGCAAGGAGGAGTTGAACCGTCTGATGCAGGCGCTGCAGGAATTGCCTCAGCGCACTCAGGATGTTTTCGTGCTCCGCGCGTTCGAGAACTACAAGTATGCAGATATTGCGCGCCTGATGGCGATCTCCACCCGGTCTGTGGAGAAGCATATGGCTAAGGCGCTCGCCTATGTCGGCGCAGCGCTGGATCGGGACGAGACGGGCCGATGAACATGCGTACGCCAGAACTCGCCAGACATGAGATTGACACGCACCGTGAAGCGGCGGCGCTGTGGAGCGAGCGTTTGCGTGAAGCGGGCGCGGATCCTGACTTGCGTGCCCGTTTCGAGGAATGGTGCGGCGACGACCCTGCCAAGCGTGAGGCCTTCCGGCAGGCTGAGGCCGCCTGGCGTCTTGCACGCTCGGTCGCCGATGAACCCGAGATGCTTGAGCTGCGGAACAAGGTTTTGTCGCGCGCGGCGTCCGAACGAAAGCCAGTGTTCAGCGCGGCGCGACTGAGCGTGCTCGCAGCGAGTGTTCTGGTCTGTGTCGGGTTTGGTTTCGTGCTGGCCAACTGGGCCATGCCTGGCGAATCCGTTGAGCCTTCGATGGTGATTGCCGAGCAGGCGGCGTCTGACTTCGAAACACAGATAGGCGAGCGGTTGACGACGCCTCTTGCTGACGGGTCCACGATGACCCTTGGCACATCCAGCCGGGCGCGTGTCGCCTTTTCAGACCAGGAGCGGCTGGTGGAGCTGGTGTCGGGACAAGCCTATTTCGACGTGGCCCACGAGGACGGACGCGAGTTCGTGGTTCTGGCTGCGGGGCGGCGCGTGACGGCGGTCGGCACAGCGTTTGAAGTGCGTGTGGACAGCGCGCAGCTTTCAGTCACCCTTGTTGAAGGCAATGTTGTCGTCGATGCGCCGGTGTCGGTTGACCAGGGCGCCGCAGGAGAATTTGCACGATCCGAGCGCGCCGAACTCTCCCCCGGCGAACAGCTGGTGCAGGTCGCAGACGCTCCGCCGAGCGTGGCGACAGTGGATGCTCGCCGGTTGACGAGCTGGCTGGATGGCTTGCTGATCTTCGAGGATGAGCCGCTTTCGGCCGCAGTGGCGGAAATGAACAGATATGCCCGCCGTCCCATCGTGATCGCCGATGAGCAGCTCTCAGCCTTGCGATTGAGCGGCGCCTTCAGCGCAGGTCAGTCCTCTGGCTTTGTCGAGGCTCTGGCGGAGTATTTTCCTGAAGTGCGGATTGATGAAACCGATCACGCCATAATCCTGCGCAGCGCGATCTAGCGCCAAAGTCTCAGACCGGCTGAAAGTTTTTTCGTCCCGCATGTTCGGGTTCGGCAGCCGGATGCGTCTTCCCTGTCATGGGCCGCAAACAACAAGACCAGCGGCTGGCATGGGGAGACTTTCATGGTTCGTACGAGCTTTCGTGCAGCGGCGTTGAGCACCGTTGCATCACTCACGCTTCTGACAGGGTCCGACGCGGCATTCGCGCTCGTGCAGTCAGATCCGGGCGCACAGGGGAATGACATTGCGTCCTCGTCTGAACTCGCCGTGGATTTTGATATTGCCGAGCAACCGCTTCAGACGGCGCTGATCGAGTTTGCGCGCCAGAGCGGACAATCGCTTCTCTATTCGCCGGACCTCGTTGAGGGACACACCGCCAATGCGGTTCAGGGCCGGATGACGCCGACGCTGGCTTTGTCACGCCTGGTGTCTGGTGCTGACCTCGATATGCAGCGCAGCGCATCAGGCGCGATCCTGCTGCGCCAGGCCGCGGCTGTGGAAGCGCGCGACACCCCTTCATCACAGCCGACGAATCCAGCACCGACCCGCCCTGAGGGCGCGGCGTCAGAGAGTTTGATCGAGGCCAGTGCCGAAGCTGAGCCTGATGTCTTGCAAATGGACACGATCACGGTGACCGGCACCAGCATCCGGGGCGTGAATCCGGAAAGCTCACCGTTGGATGTTTACTCTCGAGAAGACTTTCAGAGGCTTGGCGTTCTGACGACAGACCAGCTCCTGCGCGCCATTCCACAGAACATCAACACCACAAGCTCGATTGGCGGGCTCGCCGTCAGTCGTGAACTCAATGCCCGTTCGGTCAATGCCGTTGATCTGCGCGGTCTGGGCGCGGGATCGACCCTGACGCTTCTGAATGGACGGCGTTTGCCGCTGGCGGACGTGGGTGAGACGGCGGATGCATCGCTCATCCCTTTGGGAGCAGTGGAGCGTGTTGAGGTGCTTACTGATGGCGCATCCTCGATCTATGGCGCGGACGCTGTTGCTGGGGTCGTCAATTTTGTCCTGCGGGATGACTTTGAGGGGGCGGAAACCTCGGTCAGCTACACCACGAGAGGCGATGGCGGCTATTCGGCGGGGCAATTTGATCAGGTTCTGGGGACCAGCTGGTCTGGAGGCGGAGTGATCGCCTCGCTCTCTGCTGCGACGTCCGGCCCGTTCCTGACGGATGAAGTCGACTTCAGCAATACGCCCGATACCTATCTGGCGCCGCTGGATCAGCGCTATTCCGCCTTTGTCTCGGGGCGCCAGGATCTTGGCGCGTCGGCCGAAGTGTTTGCTGACATTCTGTACACCGATCGGCACACGAAAACCTCGACGCGAGAGGACGGGTTCTTTCAGGCCACATCACTGAGCAACACCCAGACCGAGCAGGTGGTCGCCACAATCGGCGGGCGTATCCAGCCGGTGCGTGACTGGCAATTCGAGCTCCTGGCGACTTATGGCGATTACACGAACAACCTGAACATTGTCAGGTTCTTCGATGACGGGCGCCTGCGTGAGACGAACGGCGCCCAGGATTTCAGCTCGCTCGAGGTGACAGGGAAGCTCGATGGGACTCTGCTCTCCCTGGCCTCCGGGGATGTCGGATTCGCTCTGGGCGGCGGTTATCTTGAGCAGGAACTCGGATTCGGTCCGATGCGGGCTGACCGGGCGACGAGCTACGCCTTTGGCGAGTTGGCTGTTCCATTGATCAATGAGGATATGGCGGTGCCTCTGGTTCAGCGTCTCGAGCTGAACTTGTCCGGGCGTTACACCGACACATCTGATTTTGGAGACAGTTTTGATCCGAAAGTCGGCTTGCTCTGGGCCATCAATGATGAACTCAAGCTGCGTGGCACATATGGCCAGGCGTTTCGCGCCCCCACTCTGCCCGATCTGATCCCGAGCGAGACCAGCTATGTGATCTTGCCAGTCGAGGGACCGCTCGGGACGTTTCCGGATCCATTCTCCAATGATCAATCGACGGTGTATTACGTCGTGGGACCGATCAGCAATCCTGACCTGGGACCTGAAACCTCCGAGGCTTTTACATTGGGCTTCGATTTCGCCCCGGCGCGCATCGAAGGCCTCACGCTCTCGAGCAGCTATTTCAATATCGACTATACAGACCGGATTGCTCAGCCGCCTGACGCGTTCGAAATCGCAGCGGATCCGGAGACCTATTTCGACCTGATCACGGATGAGGTTTCGCCCGCGATCATCGCGGACACCCTGCCAGGGGCGCTCGGCCTGTTTGACGCCCGGACCGGCGACTATTCAACGACGCTGGATCCGGACGCGATCGCGGCCGATGTCACCCACATCATCTATAACGGCCTGACGAACATCGCCTCACAGCAGACCTCCGGCTTCGACGTTTCGCTCGACTATAGTGCGCCTACGTCATTCGGCGCTTGGAATGTCGGGGCGGCGTTCACCTACATGCTCGAAAACAAGGAGCGCATCAGCGCTGGCGCGCCGGTCGTGGAGCGTGTGGGCACGCTCACCTACCCGGTCGAGTTTCGCGGGCGCCTGAACGCCGGGTTCCAGCATGGCGGCTGGTCCAGCCAGCTCCAGCTCAATTATGTCGACAGTTACACCAATACGTCAGTAACCCCGGCTGAGCCGGTGGATCGCTGGGTGACGGTCGATCTGATCACCGGGTTCTCCTTCCAGGAGCGCCATGGCGATCTGCTCTCCGGAGTGAGGGTGGGGTTCAACGTCCGCAATCTGTTCAACGAGGATCCGCCTTTCGCGCGGTCGAACTCGGCGTCGACGATCGGCACTGATCTGGGCGTGAACTACGACCCGACAAATGCCGACCCCTTCGGCCGCCTGTTCACCCTCAGCCTCAGCAAGGAGTGGTAGCGCCATGTCCCGACATCAAAGGGCCTGTCAGACAGACCTTGTGGCGCAGGACCGCCTGAAACGGCGATCGCTCGCCCGTGTCCTGTCGCTCGCTATCGCCAGCGTATCGCTGCTCGGTTTTGAGGCGGTCGCGCTCGAGATCAATGAAGACGGAACGCCGCTCGGCGACTGGTATGAAGAGGCGATCCTTCTGCGTGCCGATGGCGCAATCATCGACACGGCCAGCGATACGCCAAGCCGTTCGGGCGTCTGGTTCGAGGAAGACAAGAACGGGCATGCCGGCCCCACCTTCCATGACTATGATGGAGACGGTCTTGAAGATCTGATCATCGGCGGTTCGGCAGGGCGTTTCCGGCTCTATCTCAATGAGGGCGAGCCCGGAGCGCCAGTGTTCTCAGGCTATGAGTGGATCGAGGCGGCAGGGGAGACGGCGATCGTCCGCAACTGGTGTTGCGTGGCGGCGGGCCCCAGTTTTGCAGATATTGACGGAGACGGTCATGCCGATCTTACCGCCGGCTCGTATTCTCCGGGATTGATCTACTGGTTCCAGGGTCAGGATGGCGGCTTTCGGGCGCGACAATCGCTGACGGACTGGGGCGGCCTTGATGTCATTACTCGGCTGAACGAAGTCGATGAGGGTCCCCATCTCGCTTACGCGGCCAAGCCCGCCTGGCTGGACTGGGACGATGATGGCCGGCTGGATCTCATCATTGGGAATGCTCAGGGCGATCTCGTCGTGCGTCGCAATCATGGTCCGGCGCACCAACCCGGCATCACACCCGTTGAGGGGCAACCGGTCTTCGCCACCTTCAGCTGGGGCGGCAGCCATCAGCTGGACGTTTTCGAAGTGGTGGAAGGCGGCGCAGGACCGATGCAGGACGAGGAATATCTCGTGCCTGCCGTGGGAGACTGGGATGGCGACGGGCATCCGGATCTGATCGTCGGGACACAATCCGGCGCTGTCTACTTCCTGCGCAATCTGGGTGGAGAGGAAATCGCCTTCGCAGCGCCTGAGAGGCTGCTGCCTTCTGTGCGCGGCGGAGAGCATATTCCCGCACACGTGGTCCGCCCCGGGCAATACAGCCCTGTTCGAGGCTCGCGCGCGTCGGTCGCCCTGACAGATTACAACGGCGATGGCGTTCTGGACCTGGTCGTTGGCGACTGGTCTCGCAGCCTGACGCTGAAGAGCGGGCTGAGTGACGCCGAGCTTGAAGCGTTCGAGGCCTTGCAGGACGAGCTTGTGGCGCTCGACCGCAGAGCCGGCGTTGAAGGTCCGGACGAGCCGTTCCGGGATCGGTTCCGCAGCACCTTTGTGTACTTCGACAATGAAGACCTGCGTGAGGAAATGCAGGCGCTCGAACAACGGCTGGGTCAGTTCCTGGAGCCGGTGGACAGTACGCGCCTTCAAATGCTGCGCGGCTATGAGAGGCAACATGGTCATGTCTGGGTCTATGTCCGTTAGAGGGGGGGCGGCCGCGGTGGCGTGTGCTGCAGCAATCAGCGCTGCAGCACACGCCCAGCCTGTCAATGTCGAGGTCGTTGCGCCTGAGTCGGTAGCGCCCGGGACGCCGTTCGAGATCGAGGTTCGCGTTGAACTGGAAAGGGGCTGGTATCTGTACGCCCCCACAGGGGTGAATGCCGGTCAGGGGCTTGTCGAGACGTCCGTGTCGATGCGCGATCATGAGTATGCGCAATTCGCCGACGCCCGGTTTCCCGAGCCCATCTCCTTTGGCGCTTACGATATCCTGACAGGTGAGGTCGTCAGCCTGTTTCAGCCTGTGAGGTTTCACCCCCGCACGCCATCCGGAGACATGCTGATCCGAGGCATGGTGGAATACCAGACCTGCGACGGCGACACGTGTCTGCCGCCTATCGAACACCCGATCCGGGTTTTGCTGCGTGTTGAAGACTAGGCGCAACCGGTTGAGCTTGAGGCGCGTCTCAGGCAGGCTTCAGAACGCTGTTCGCATGCTGGCTGTCGCCCTGGCCCTGTCGCTCTCTTGCCTCGCGCCCAGCCGCGCACAGCCTCTACCCGAAAATGCGTCGCCGGTAGAGGCGACCCTTAGCCCCGTGTCTGTCCGCATGGAGCCGGGTGGCGCCGCCGATGTGCGCATCAGGCTGGAGCATCAGCCCGGCTGGAGCACGTTCTGGATCAATCCCGGTGCGGGTGAAGCCATTGTCGCACGGTGGGAGGCGCCAGAGGGGTGGAGCGTCGAAGCCGAGGGGTGGCCAACGCCGCGTCGGATCATGGACGGGGAGGGGCGTGTTTTTGGCTATGGCTATGATGAAACCCTTTTTCTGCCGTTCCGGATTGTGGCGCCGAACACTGCGCGCCCGGGCGACATCAAGAGCGTAGAGCTCGAGATTCAGTGGCTTGCCTGTCGTGAACGGGACTGTGTTGAGGGTGGCGCAAGCCTGTCGCTCGATGTCGAGGTGTCCGCTTCAGCAGAGACCTCACGACCAGAAATGAACCCGGACGTTCTTACCCTCCCGGAGAGCGCTGATCAGTGGCGGTTTGATGCGAGCACCGCGCAGGGTGAAATCAGGCTGCAGATCATCGCTCCGGAAGTCATCGATGATCTGTACTTCTTCCCTGTAGAGCCCGTCATATGGCACGCGGATCCACAGACGGTGACTCGGGTTTCCTCAACCGAGCATGAGCTCTCCGTGCGGGCTGACCCTTTTTATCAGGGGGACAGGTCTCGCCTTTCCGGCGTTCTCGCTTTCACCGACGGGGAGGGCGCCTATCGGGGTGTGAGTGTTGCTCTGCCGCTGGATGCGCAGAGCCCTTCCAGTGAGGTCGCCGCCTCTGCAACGGCTCAAGGCGTATGGAAGGCGATCATGTTCGCTTTTCTGGGCGGGCTGATTCTGAATCTTATGCCCTGTGTCTTGCCGGTGCTGTCACTCAAAGCGATCGCTCTCGCGCGCACCGCCAGCCTGAAGCCGGCCGCGATGAGGGCGGATGGCTGGGCGTATGCTGCAGGCGTGTTGTCATGTTTCGGACTGATCGGACTGGCGGTCCTGATCGGCAGAAGCGTCATGCCAGCTGCCAGCTGGGGCAGCCAATTGCAGAATCCCGTCGTCGTCATGGGCTTGGCGCTTCTGATGACGGGCGTGGGTTTGAACCTCTTGGGCGTTCTGAAGCTCGGGGGCAGCTTGCAGCGGCTCGGGGGCGCTCTTCAGACGCGTCAGGGCCTGCGCGGCGCGTTCCTGACCGGCATGCTCGCCGTTCTTGTGGCGGCCCCTTGCACGGCGCCATTCATGGCGTCGGCTTTGGGGTATGCGATGATTGCATCCCCTCTGGGCGCACTGGCGGTGTTTGTGTCTCTGGGCGGCGGTTTGGCCCTGCCGTATCTCGTTATCACGCACGCCCCGGCGACGCAGCGCCTGTTGCCGAAGCCTGGCCCATGGATGCAGGCCCTGCAGCAGGTTCTCGCCTTTCCCATGTTTGTAACCGCGATCTGGCTTCTCTGGGTGCTCGGCGCGCAGACCAGTCATGATGGAATGGCCATAGGCCTTCTGGCATGCCTGGCGCTGGCCGCTGCGGCCAAGGCGCTGTCCCATGGAGGGCGGGTTGGCCAGACCCTGGGCGCAAGCCTGATCGTTCTGGGGGCGAGCAGCGTGCTTCCCCTGGCCTGGCTCTCAGACGCTTCTGCATCCGCCGAGCTCGTTGAAAGCCAAGGAGGAGAGGGCTTCTCCCGGCAGGCCCTGGGATCGCTGCTCGCAGACGATCAGAAGGTCTTTCTCTATTTCACGGCTGACTGGTGCATCACCTGCAAGGTGAACGAAGCGACGGCGCTCAGGACGCAGGCCACGCTTGACCATTTTGAGCGCAATGACATTCGCTTGATGGTGGGCGACTGGACCCGTGAGGATCCGGAGATTTCCCGCTTCATTGCCGAGTACGGGCGCGCAGGGGTGCCTCTTTATCTCTATTTCGAGCGGGGGGCGGGGATTGATGAAGGCGTGATCCTCCCGCAGGTGCTGACAGAAGAGATTATCCGTCAGCACACGACCCAGTCGCTCCAAGGCGCCGAAGCCGGTCAATAAAGCGTCTCGCGTCATCGCGGCGTCATCCCAAGACCACCATTTTGTTGAAACCGCCGGGCAGCGCACACGATGCCTGAGGCGTTGAGGACGTCTTCGAGAAGAGACCATCCTGAATCCGGATACGAAAAGCCCCCGTCGAGATGGGGGAACCTCGACGGGGGCAGGGAGGGAAGGAGCAGCTTGGGCGCTCCTAGAATTGCATCCGTCCTCCCAAGCGGATGGCCCCACCGGACTGGTCGCCGTCAAAGGCTTCCCCGGAGAGGCTCAGCACCAGCCCCGCGCCCGTCTCAAAAGAGGCTCCGAGTTCCAGACGGGTGTAGGATCCGGCCGGCTCGTCCTGCAAAGCCAGCTGGCTCGCGCCAGAGGCATAACGGGCCGTGTTCTCACCTGCGAGCTCTTCCACCCGATAGGCCGCTGCACTCGGACGAACCGTCCAGGCGCCGGCAGTGAAGGCGTGACCGACCCGGGCGCCAATCTCGGCCTTCAGGCTATTGCCGTCTTCCAGATCGAACGTGCCGGTGGAGAACGCCGCCTCGTCCAGGGAGGCGGAGACCCAGCTCATCGACACTGTCGGTTCGACATGGGCATTACCGGACTGGAAACGGGCGCCCAGCTCGCCATTCAGACCCCAGGTGGTGACATCCACATTGCTACGCTCATTCGCGCTAACGACGTTAAGGTCGAGCGTCCCGGTATCGAGCTTGCCGATCACGTTGGCGAAATAGCGCTGGGTGCTCCAGCCGCCATAGCCAGACAGGCTGACCGCCTCCATCTCCATCTCGTTGCCTGTGCCGTCAAACTGAGCGCGGCCATCGACATACCCCAATGCGGCTCCGAAATGCGCCGCGCCGGTACGCCAGGTCAGGCCCGCTGAGACCGAGTTGGCGCTGAGATCGCGAGACAGGGTCTGGGACAAGGTGGCCCCGGCATGTTGCGTGCTCAGGCTCACGTCTGCGCCGTTCCGGTCCGTGCTCGCGGCCTCGATCCAGCCTGACAGGCCGTCGCCGCTTCCGCCTTGTGTTGAACGAGAGAGGGCGGCCTGCTGGCGGATGACCTGTACGCCTTCATGCCAGAGGTCTGTGGCGACGCCGCCGGCCTGGACAATCTCAAAGACCTCCACGTCGGGATTGGCGGCCAGGGTGAGACGGTTCGCAGACTGGCGCAGCGTCCACTGCATGAACCCGGCGTCCGCGGTTCCTGCGCTGATGCGGAAAGCGTCATCCGCTACAGGTTCGGTGAAGGTGATCAGGTCCACGCTGGCGTCAAGTGTCAGCCCGGCCTCGGCCGCGATCTCCACTTCGGTCGTGCCCTGAACCAGCCCGAAGGTGATGTCATCGGCCAGGACGCCACCGGCGCCGTCGCTGAGGACGTCGAACGCCAGCACACTGCCTTCGCCGCCCATGAAGGCGATGTCTGACAGATCAAGGCTGTCGCCGGCATCCCCATTGGCCAGGCTGAAGAGGCCCTGGTTTTCAAAACGCTCGAGACCGTCAAAGGCCGCGGCGCCATCAGTCACGAAGACCGAGCCGGTATTGACCAGGACATCCTCGCCGTCGCCGAACAGGCTGGTTCCGGAGGCGAGAAAGCGCCCGGCGATCTGAAGCGTGTCATCCCCGTCCGTCAGCTGGATGCGGCCTTGCAGAACGCCGCCTTCATCCACGGTCAGCGAAGCGCCGCTCGTGACCGGGGTCGCCGTGCCGCCCAGCGATTGCGCCGCGAGAACGCTCACCGGGTCTTCAGGGATGATCGGATCGTCTGGCACAAGGCCGGGCTCGATCACGATCGCGAACGCGCCGTCCGCACTGTCCACCTGACCGCCATCAGCGATAATCAGCTCGATGGCGCCGGCGCTGGCGATGCGAACGCCGGCCCCCAGCTCGGCACGGACATGGCCCTCGACCGTGGCGGTGACATCGCCGGTCTGGCTGACCAGATGCAGGCCGTCAGCATCCTGCCCGGACACCGAGATGTCGCCCGCCTGGACTGTGATGTCGCCTTCGGCCGTTTGTGCGCGAATCCCGTGGGCGCCGGCGCCCAGCGTCGTGACCGACTGGCTCTCTATGGCGACAGCCCCGTAATCGCTGCGGGCGTCGATGCCGTGGGAGGCCGGACCTTCGAATTCGAACAGACCACTCACGCTCAGGCCGAACTGGTAATCCGTGGTGGAGAAATAACGGGTGCGTTCGCCCGTAGTGGTGACGGCGCCGCTGATGATGGTCACATCGCCATTGGCATGGGCCGCAATGCCGCGTGAGGAATCACCCGATGTGCTTACCGAACCGGCAGTGATCACGATGTCTCCATCAGGGATCGCACCGGGCAAGGGTTCATTTGCTGCGGCCTCGCCGGTCCCGAAGGACACACCGTCCTCGCCGGAACCCGGACCTTCATCCGGTTCGCCGTCCCCGATGATATACTCATCCGGATCGCGCATGAGCGGACCTTCGCCGCCATTCAGCCCGGTGCGGTTGATGGCCTGAATGCCATCGGACACATCGCCGGTGGTGACGATCTCACCGACCTCAATGTTCGCGCCTGACTGGCTCGCCGAGAACACCCCGACGGATTGCCGTCCGTCTGTCTGGATTTGACCCACACGGATATCGTTGAAGTTCTTCAGAGAAACGGCTCGGACGCCCGTTATGTAATCGCCGTCTGTCACGATGGAGTTGGCGCGGATATCGGTTCTTCCCCCGTCGCCTTCGTCAGCGCCGCTGAGCGTGCGGATGCCGCCCCCGCCGCCTTCACCGATCACGACGACATCACCGATCTCGGCCAGGATCGAGGCGTTGACGGAGATCACTTCCACACCGGTCATCTTGGTGCCCTCGGTGCGGACGCTATTGGCCTGCACGCGGGCCTGACCGGTGACGGCGCCCACGGAAATGGCCTCGCCAAAGGGATCGGTTTCTCCCGGCGCCGTGTTCTCAAGCGTTGAGACCGCCGTGATGCTGTCGACGATGACGTGTGCGCCCAGATCGCCGCGGGCCCGTAACCCAATGACGCCGCCCACGCCGTCAACGTCCACGGTTCCAGCGGTGACATCGGCGCGACCGCCGGTCGCAAACACATTGATGCCATTCGTGTTCAAGCCGCTGGCAGTGACCTTGTCAGCCGTTACGGAGATGTCGGAATTGAAACTGCTGGCGGCGATGCCGATGACATTGCCATTAATCATGGTCGAAGCCGGGCCGCCGCCGGGATTGGGATCCACAGGCAGTTCGCCGCCGCCATCTCCGGGGATATAACGGTCACCTGAGACATCAATTTCAGTCACGTTGATGGCGATGTCACCATTGAAGGCGACCGCTTCAATGCCCGCGGAACTGTCGCCGGTTGTGGAGATCCGGCCTGCATTGACGGTGACGCCGCCATTGCTCGATTGCAGGCTTATGCCAGCGGACAAGGCGCCGTCCGTGGTGACGTCATTGACTTGAACGGACAGGTCTCCGCCTGCATCGGCATAAATGCCGGCCGCGCTTACGCCGGCCGTGGCGATGGTGTCCGCCGCAATGCTGACATCACCGAAGGTGTTGACGAAGATGCCGTCAGCGCCGTCGCCGACCGTCGAGAGGCTTCCTGAGCTGATCCGGACGTCTGATCCGCCGCCCAGACCGATGACGGAAATCCCGTCGCTATCCTCGCCCTGTGTTATGATGTCGCCGCTGATGATGTCGACTTCGCCCGTCTGGGTGAGAACCTGGATGCCGCTCGAGGAATCTCCGGAGGTTTCGGCCAACTGGCTGTCAACAATGACGTTCTTGTCCGCTGTCACCCGAATGCCCGCGGAGTCAAAGCCTGCTGTGGAGAGCGCTTCGCTTAGTACAAGGACGTTTCCGGACTCACTGAGGAGTGAGATGCCGGTGGAGAAATCTCCCTGAGTTGATACAGCCCCGCTGCTAACGCTAACGTCACCAAAACGACTGCGAGCCAGAAGCCCGATCGCGCTTTCACCTGATGTCTGGATTTCATCGCTGATCACTATCGTATCGGTTTGTGCCGAGGCATGAATGCCGGTCGCGCCCGAGCCTGCGGTTGAGACGAAACCGCTTTCCACAAAGACATCGGCGCCATCGCTTATCGCCAGGATGCCCATGGCGGCGCCATTGGGAGTCGCCGGCAGGGTGTCTACCGGTTCACTGGGCGGGAAGGGATCGCCGCCTCCATCGCCCGGAGGCAGATCGCCGCCATCGCCAGGAGGCAGGTCTCCGCCATCACCGGGCGGCAAGTCGCCCCCATCGCCGCCTGCTATGGCTTCCCCCTGTGTGGAGACGCTGCCGCTGCGGACGGCCACGCTGCCATTGGAGCGGGCCAGGATGCCGATCGCGCCATCGCCCCGGGTCGCCAGGGTCTCGCTTTCCACATAGGTGATCTGGCCTGTACTGGACGCCACGATGCCGTGCGCCTGTTCGCCTTCGGTCTGTACGGATTCGCTGCGCACATAGGCGCTCATGCCGGCCTCTGCGACAATGCCATGGGCGCCGTCGCCAGAGGTGGTCACAGCGAGACTGTCGACAATGACAAAGTCGCTGGCTTCAGCCTGGATGCCGACGGCGTTCAAGCCGGATGTCTTCACTTCATTGCTCAGCAGCTGGACATCGCCGGACTCAGCGTGCGCCTGAATGCCGATGGCGCTGTCGCCGCTGGTCGTGACAGATTGGCTTTCAAGCGTGATAACGCCCGCCATGGCGGTAGCGTGAATGCCTATGGCGTCGGCGCCGGCAGTCGTCACATTGCCGCTGAAAACCTGTGTCCGGCTGCTGGGGAAAGCGCCCTCATTGCGAGCGACAATGCCCCTTGAGCCGATGCCGGCCGTTTCCACATCGCCGCTGACAATCAGGACTTCGCCATCATTGGCGAAGGATTGCGCGAAAATGCCGTCGGACATCGCGCCATGGGTCAGCACGTCCTGGCTGTTGATGGTGACGCCGCCCAGAAAGGACCGCCCCAGGATCGCCGGTTTGCCGTCTTGATCCGTGACCAGAGGCGCGTCCACGACGATATCCACGTCCCCATCGGTCTCGACATGGATGCTCTGGCTCGGGGCGTCCTGAGCGCTGGCCCCAGGCTGCAGGGCCAGCAGGCCGCACCCAAGGGCGCTCGACAGGAGCCGAAGTCTCAAGCCTCGGTCCTTCACCAGGCCGGCTTGAATCAATGAAAACTGTTGCATGCTTGGACATTCTCCCCTCTGTGCCTGGGCGTGGCTTTGGAAGCCCGCCCGTTGAAGCGGGACATACTCTGCGTGCGGGGGGAGCGCGCCAGCGCAAAGTCATGAACGCGGCCATGAGCGCGATCAGAGGCTGGAAATGCCACCAACGACCTGATTTATCGGGTGAACGACCTAGCGGGCAAATTGAATGGCCTGCACGGTCCGGTCTAGTATTGCCGGATGGGGACCACACACATACCGGACCGTCGGCAAAGGCCGTCTTTCATACCCAATTCGCCGCTCGTCAGAGAAACGCTCATTGCGTTCGGGCTGATCATGCTGTGCTGGGGGTTCTATTTCTTCACTCGGATCGTGCTCGACTTTGTGCGCGTCAGGGATGTGCTCGGCTTTCTTCCCGGGCGTCTCGTCGTGATCGGCGTGGGCGCCTGTCTGTCCTTGTGCATGTATGCCGTGTTGCGCTTTTTCTGGGGGCGATCAGTCTGGCTGACGGCCGCCCTCGTAGTGCTGGCCTCCACTGTCACCGCCATCCCCTTCGCGGTCTTCAACTGGTGGATGATCACGACATTTTCGGCGGCCAATCAGCCCTTGCTTCTGCATAGCTTGGTGGCCTGGTCGGCGAGCGTGCACATTTTCTTCGCCCAGAGCGTCGTGCTGGTGGCGTTCCTGTATGCGCGGCAGCTGAGGCAGCGTGAAGCGGATGCGATCCAGGCCGAGAAGTCCCAGCGACAGGCCGAGCTGCGCGCGCTCCGCTATCAGGTCAATCCGCATTTCCTGTTCAACGCGCTGAACTCGGTCTCCGCCTTGCTGACGTCGAGGCGTGTGGAGGAGGCTGAGCGCATGGTGGACATGCTGGCGAGCTATTATGAGCGCGCCCTGATCGCGCCTCAGGCCGAGCTGGCCCCGGTCCGGGACGAGATAGAGGCCCAGCTGCGCTATCTCGATATTGAGCGGATCCGTTTTCCCGACCGGCTGGAGGTCGAAGTGGTTTTGCCCGAGGCGCTGGAGCAGGCGCTGGCGCCAACCTTGATGATCCAGCCCCTGATCGAGAACAGCATCAAGCACGCCGTCTCCGCGCACACGACGACCGTGACCGTTCGTATCGCCGTGTCAAAACTGGCGGATTCACTGGTGATCGAGGTTTCGGACCGGTGTGCCGAGGCGCCCGATGCGAGCGCCCGAGCAGGCACGGGGACAGGCCTGAACAATATCAGAAATCGTCTGGCGGCCGTGTATGGCGATCAGGCGGCGCTTGAAGCGGGCCCGGTTGCGGGCGGCTTCCGCTCTGTGCTGGCGCTGCCATTGCGTTTCAAGGAGAGCCAGGATGAGAGTCTGCTTCGCGGATGACGAGCCGCTGGCGCGTGAACGCATGCGCAAGATGCTCGCCCTTGATGAGGATATCGAGATCTGCGGCGAGGCGCAGAATGGCGAGGACATGATCGCCCTGATCCAGGCTGAGGAACCCGAGCTGGTCTTTCTGGATATCGAGATGCCCAAGCTCGATGGCTTCGATGTTGTGGAGGCGCTGGCGCAAGCCACCTTCCGCGATGAGCCGCCCTTGTTCATTTTTGCGACGGCCTTTCCGGCCATGGCGGCCCAGGCCTATGACACGGGCGCGATCGATTTCCTGACCAAGCCCATCCGGCCCGCCCGGCTCGAGCTTGCGTTGTCTCGCGCACGGCAGCTTCTGCGCTCCCGTGAAGCGATGAGCCGTCTGGAGAAACTGCAATCGCATCTTGAGGGATTGCGCGAGACCCGGTCGCGCTCCAGCCAGGGACCTGTGTCCATCTGGGTGAGCAATGGCGGACAGAATATCCGGGTGGAGCCATCCCAGATCGAATACGTGTCCGCTGAAGCGGAGTATATACGCTTGCATATTGGCGAGCGCAGCCTGCTGCACCGGCAATCCATCAGCGCCTTTGAGGAAGAGATGGCGGAGGAAGGCTTCATTCGCGTCCATCGCTCCTACATCGTCCCCGCTCGCGATTGCATCCAGACCTCACGCACGTCATGGGGCGGGCTTCTGGTTCATTTGCGCAACGGCCAGGTCATTCCAGTCGGGCGCAAATTCAAGGACAAGCTTCAGGCCCTCATGGGCTGAGCTGCAAAGGCAGGGGGCCGCATCGCCTTTGCGATGCGGCCCCTTTTTCATGCGCGTGCAAACGGATCTAGAAGGGCAGTCGGATTTCGAGGCGGCCGCTATTGGCCGAGAAATCGCCGTTCCCAAGTCCGTCGAGCCGGACTTCGCCTGACAGCATTGCGCCGTCTGACAATCTGGCCCGCAGGCTCAGACCCGCATCCGCCCGCAGCGCGCCTGTGGAGATGCGCTGGCCCAGCTCATCCATCAGGGCGGCAGGGTCGTAATCCCAGACGCCGTTCAGGCTCAGGCCCGGCTCCCACCAGCTGCCGTTCCGACGTTCAAAGCGATAGGAGACCTCCGGTCCCGCCTGCAGCCGTCCGATCCAGATCGTCTGTTCGGGAATCTCGATGCCCAGCGAATCCGTGTAACCGCCCTGTGTCTCCTCGAAATGCGCCAGGGAGATCGAGGGCCGGACACGCCAGTTGGCCGATTGCCATTCCCCGCTCAGATTGGCGCGGATCATCAGCCGGTCCGTGTCGAACTCATCTTCATAAAGGCCAAGCGGATCGACAGTGTTCTGTGACTGGCCCCACATCGCCAGCATATCGAGCCAGGCGCCGTCGGCGAGACTCCAGACCATATAAGGCCCGGCCATCCAGCCCTCGCCCTCGACGCGAGCCCCGCGCAAGGCCCCGGCGCTTTCCGCGATCTCGCCTGAGCGATCATCCATCCAGTCGCGCTGGACCATGACCCCTACCAACGCACTGTCACCCAGTGTCCAGTCCGCGCCGATCTGCAACAGACCGAAATCACTGGACACATCTCCCCCGTCGCGATCATCGGACAAGGCGCTGAAATCAGCGCGCATCCAGACGTCAAGTCTGTGACGATCCTGGTCATGAAGGTCCGCAGTCTCCGGCATTTGAGGCTGGGCTGCCTGCACATGATTGCGAATGCCAGACAGGCTGGTCGCCAGGCTCAGCGCCTTGCGGCCGCCCTCGATATGGGCGCTGAACCGGCCGGGGGTATCGGTCTCGCGTTCGCGCAGGCGTTGGGACAGATCCGGAGCCGCCGCCAGAATGCGATCAGCGCGCCGGATCATGAAATTGTTGATGGCGCGCTGGGTCGCCAGCCGGACCGCATCCTCGTCACGGGTATTGGAGAATGTGCAGGTTATGGCTTCGTTCGGATCAAGGTCGATCAGGACCCGCCCGTCGCTCAGCGTGATGACCGAGCCGTCATCCGTATCGCCCGAGCAGCTGATTTCATCGAGACGCCAGCCTTCAGGCGCGGACTGGCTGACGTCATAGAGGCCCGCTTCCTTTTCAAAGCTGGCGGAGGCGGCGGAGCCGCCAACCGTCGTCAGCTGGAGGCCGTCAAGATCCGCATCGCTGGAGGCGTAGAGGAAGGTGGCGTCGCGCTGGACGCCGCCCGGCGTTGTCGCAACCAGCTGGATGGAGCCGAAACGCTCCTCGATGGTCACGGTCAGGGGGATCTCCACAATGATGGATTCCGTCGCCGCCCGGCCCGTCGCGCTGGGTCTCATCAACGGGCTTGCAGGCAGGTCGCGAACGACCGTGATGACGCCCGAATAGACGCCCGCGGGCAGATCGACCGCTTCGGGCAGGACCTGCACATTCAGCAAGATATCGCCAAGCGCCGGAATGACCCCGGACACAGGGTCAACCGCGATCCAGGGCACGTCGACCTCGACACGGAAGTTCAGCGACTGGCTGCCCGGATTGCCGATCCGGACCTCCGCCTTGATATCGGTCACATCGCCCGTGGTCTGGTCGATCACGATCTCCACATCCTCGGTGCCGGTGATCGCTTCTATGATGGCTTGGGCGGCTTCATTGCCATTGCCAGCCTGATCGGACGCGGCCGCGCTCGCGACCTCAACCGTGATCAGGCCTGCGGTGGCGGGCGTGATCAGAGCAGTGAAGCTGCGATCGCTTTCAATCATGAAGTCGGAAACGGCGCCATTGGTGACAATGATGTCGGATGCTTCAAAGCCGCTCACCCTCTCATCAAAGGTGAAGCGGGCGGTGAAGGCGCCTTCCGTTGTGGCGCCGGGCAGGTCGATGGTCAGAACCGGCGCCGTGCTGTCGACGCTGACCCTCAGCGTGTCTGCGGCAAGGTTGGGGTTGCCGGCTGCATCCACGGCGACACCCGCCGCCAGGTCAATCGTCACTTCGGCATCGGTCGTTGGCGTGATTGTCACTGCATACTGCGCCTCAGAGCCGGTCAGGGCGGAAGCTGCGCCATTGCTGACAGCCAGGTTTTCCAGAGCCAGACCGCTCACCGGTTCGGAGAAGTTGATCGTCACGTCGAAGGGGCCCGCAGCGAGACCGTTTCCGGCCCGGCTCAGAGTGACAGTCGGCGATGTGGCGTCGTTGAAAGTGGAAAAGCGGTCTGCCGCCAGATTCCCGTTCCCGGCCGCGTCTTCAGCCGCATTGGCCGCCACGTCCACTGTGACGGGGCCGTCATCGGATGGGGTGATGAGAGCCGTATAAATCTGTTCTGAGGTGGCGTTGAAGTCAGACGCCGATCCGTTGCCTACCTGTATGTCGTCCAGGGTGAAGCCGGATACGATCTCGGAGAAGGTGATCGTCACTGCGAACGGACCGGACAGAGCTGCATCAGACGGACCGCTAATCTCTGCGCTCGGCGCTGTGTTGTCAGTGGTGCGCGACACTTGCGCGGCGGCGCTGTTGGAGTTTCCGGCGGCGTCTGTTGCGACGCCGGCGCCCAGATCCACCGTCACGACGCCATCGTCACTTGGCGAGATCGTCACTGTGTAAGCCGAAGGACTGAGCGAAGTCAGGTCTGACGCAACGCCATTGCTCACCGTCAGGTCGCCAAGAGCAAACCCTGTCACAGCCTCCGTGAAGGTGATCGAGAGCGTAAAGGGTCCCGACGCCGGGGCGTTCGAGGCCGTGGAAAGCGTCACGCCAGGCGAAGTGTTGTCCAGAGTGTAGCTCTGGTCGACGCCGGGTTCGCCCGCTGGCAGGGCGTTGCCTGCCAGGTCCGTGATGTCCTGTCCGCCGGAAAGATTCAGGCTGACCGAGCCGTCCAGCGCCGCCAGATCTCCGCCCGAAAGGGTCAGCGAGTAGTTGGCGCCGGAACCGGAGAGCACGCCTGTCGCCGTTGTGCCCGGATTGTTGAAATCATCGGCAGTGACATTAGACACTGCTTCACTGAAGCTGATGGCGAACACCAGCGTATCCGAATTGGTCAGCGCGTCGCTGGGGCTTTGTCTCTGAAACGCCGTCAGCACCGGAGGCGTCGCATCAGTCGCCGTGAGCGAGGCGGTCGCTGAGGCGCTCGCGCCCAGTGAAGAGGTCAGGGCGCCGGATGTCATGGTGAAGGCGCCTGCTGAATCCGGAATGACGTCGACGCTGATGGAACACGTCGCGCCGGCTGCAACCGAGCCGCTGCCATAGCTGAGGCTGCTGGCCCCGCCAGAGGCCGTCAGCGCGCCGCCCGTACAGGTGGTAGCGGCGTTTGGCGAGGAGGCGAGGGTCAGTCCGGAGGGCAGGGTGGTTGTAAAGCCGAGCGCCGTTGCAGGGACCACGTTACTCCCATTGTTGATCGTGAAGGTCAGGGTCGCCGTGCCGCCGACCGCGACCGTATTGGGTGAGAAGGCGGCGGTGAAACCGGGCGCATTAGGATTGCTAATGATGTAGCTGCGCTCGTCGGTTCCGGAAGGCGTTGTGCTGGCGAGCGCGTTTGCGGACGCATCGGCAATGTCATTGCCGCCCGCGATGTTCAGCGTGATGGTGGCGTTCAAACCGGCCATGTCGCCGCCCGAGACGGTGACGTCATAGGTGCTGCCCGACCCGGTCACGCCTGTGGACGCGCCGGAGGGCCCGCTGATGGTGAAGTCCGCCGCGCCGACATTGACCACGGATTCGCTGAAAACCACGCGCCAGGTCACGGCGTCCGCGTCTGTGGTTTCGCTGGCGGGGGTCAGGCGCGTGATGGAGGTGACGGTCGGCGACGTGCCGTCCGTCACGGTCAGTCCGCCAGATGCGGTCCCGCTATTGCCCAGCGATGACGTCAGGCTTCCTGTCGTGTTTGTGTAGTTTCCGGCCGTGCTGGAGGTGACGTTCACCGACACCGTGCAGCTGCCGGAGGCGGATACGGTTCCGCCGCTATAGCTGATGCTTCCCGCGCCAGACGCAGCGGTCAGGGTTCCCCCTGTGCAGCTGGTTGAGGCGTTGGGCGTCGCCGCGACGATCACATTCGCGGGCAGGGTGTTGGTGAAGTCCAGCGATGTGGCGTTCACCACATTGGCGCTGTTGTCGAGGGTGTAGGTCAGCGTGCTGGCGGCGCCTTGAGCCATGCTCGACGGGGAAAAGGCCAGGCTGAAAGCGGGCGGCGTCGGATTGCTGATAAGGAAAGTGTTGTCATTGGCGCCGATCGGCGTGGTGTTGCTCAGCGCATTGGCCGATGTATCGGCGATGTTCTGGCCTGGGGCGAAGCTCAGGGTGACCGTGCCGTTCATCCCGCTCAGGCTGCCGCCCGTGGCGCGCACCGTATAGCTCGCGCCTGAACCCAGTACCGTGATGGAGGGCGCAACGCTGGCGCCGCTCACCACGAAGTCCGTGCTGTCCACATTGTTCACGGTTTCATTGAACGCCACGGCCCAGTCGAGCGTGCTGGCGCTGGTGGGCGATGTGGTTGGGTTGGACCGCGTGACCGACTGAACACGCGGCGCGGTGGCGTCCGCATCATCATTGTTGATCGTCAGGGTGGCGGTGTCGCTGATGTCTACGCCCAGGCTGGTGCCCGCCAGATTGCTCATGGCGATGTTCACCGTCTCGGCGGCCTCGATGGCGCTATCGCTGGTGGGCGTGACGGTGAAGGTCTGCGTTTCGCTGGCCGTGCCTGCGAAGGTGAGGGTTTGCCCCGAAACCGCGGTGTAATCTGAGTTGGCCGTCGTCGCGGTTCCATCGCTGGTGGACACATCGACCGTGAAGCCGCCCTGCACGGCGTTGGACAGGGTGGCGGTGAAGGTGACCGCGCCTGCATCCTCGTCGCCAAAGGCGTCGGCGATGGTCACAGCCGCCGTATCGTCATTGTTGAAGGTCACCGTGGCGGTGTCGGTGATGGTGACGCTCAGGGCCGTCGCGGCGAGATTGCTCATCGACACGCTGACGGTCTCGTTCGCTTCCAGCTTCGTGTCCGAGGTCGGGGTGATCGTGAAGGTCTGGGTCTCACTGGCCGTCCCGGCGAAGGTCAGGGTCTGGCCGGATAGGGCCGTGTAGTCTGAATCCGCGGTTGTCGCCGTCCCGTCTGCGCTTGAAACATCGACCGTAAAGCCGCCCGCCACGGCATTGTCGAGCGTGGCGGTAAGAGTAATCGCGCCATTGTCCTCATTGGCGGAGACGTCAGCGATCGTGACGGCGGCGCTGTCATCATTGCTGATCGTCAGGGTGGCGGTGTCGCTGATGTCGACCGTGCCGGACGCGCCAGTGAGATTGCTCATGGCGATCATCACGGTCTCGTTCGGCTCGACCTTGGTGTCCGCGCCGGGCGTGATCGTGAAGGTCTGTGTTTCGCCCGATGTCCCGGCAAAGGTGAGGGTCTGGCCCGAAACGGCGGTGTAGTCCCCGTCCGCCACCGTCGCGGTGCCGTCCGCCGTCGACACATCGACGGTGAACCCGCCCTGCACCGCTGCGGACAGGGTGGCCGTAAAGGTCACTGCGCCCCCGTTCTCGGCCTGGGACACATCGGCGATGGTGACGGCGGCGCTGTCATCGTCCGTGATGGTGACGGTCGCCTGTTGCGTTCCGCTCTCGGTCGCGCCATCGCCCCCGCTGACGCTGGAAATGTCGACGATGATGGTCTCATTGCCTTCCGCGATGGCGTCCGAAGCCGCGCTCAGGGTGACCGAGCCGGTCGTGCTGCCGGAGGGGATGGTGATGGAGGTATTGCTCGCGGTGTAATCGGTCCCGCCGCCGGACGCCGTCCCGCTGAAGGCGAGGTTCACCGTGGTCGCCGTGGAGGCCGTATCCGACAGGGTGGCGGTGACGGTCGAGCTGCCGCCCGTCTCGCCCATGCTGGCTGGCGAGGCGGCGAGCGTGACGGTGGGCGGCGTGCCCACATTGCTGATGGTGACTTGGGAAATGGGCTGCAGGGTGTTGCCGTCCGAGGGCACGATGCGGAAGCCGTAAATGCCGTCAAAATCCGTATTGGCGCTCAGATTGATCTCGGTCTGGCTGGAGCCCGGAGAATAGGCGACGGCCGAGCCGATCGGCGCATAGGACGCGTTCAGCGGCTGAATGGTTGTCGAGGCGGTGGCCGCGGTCCAGATGCTGTCGAGGTCGAACTGGCTGGCGGACCGGAATTCGAGCGAGTTGAACAGGCCCGCGCTGCCTTCGCCGCGAATCCAGCCCGCGCTGGGCGCGCCTGTCAGCGTGCTGGTCCCGAGCCGCAGCCGCGTCGTGGTGGCGCCGGGATCGGTCGCGACCACAACCGTCCAGCCCTGTACGGTGGTCGAGAAGGAGCCGCTCGTGCTCTGGTCAATCACAAAGCCGTTCGTGCCCGTGTTGAAGTCCGTGGTTTGCCCCCAGGCGGTCCCACACAACACTCCCGCGAGCGCCATGACGGCCGTGCGCGCCGCATTCCAGACCCAGCTGTTCATAATCGTCCCTCTCCCTCGCGCCGTCTCAGCGGCGCGGGACCCAAAATCTAAGGGAAGCTCTTGTTGTCAGGCGTGAGTGTTCACGACAGAGCGGACGAGTGCACAGGCAGAGCCTGTGACGCTGCGGATTCCTGCATCATGAACTGATGGCCCCCCAGCCTGATCTGCCGCAAAGCCTTGAGAGACTTCCACGTAACAAGGGCTGGATAGGGCGCCGGCCAGGCGCCAGAAAGCGGCCTGGCCCGAGAATGTCATGAACACCCTGATTTACCCGATAAACGACAAGGCGCCCCTCATCAGGGAGGCTGATCGGAGATGTCCGGAAGGCAGGGGTGGTGAGAGTCTTCCGCGCCCCACGCTCAGGTCAGCCGCCTCATTCCGGGGTGATGCCGAATATGACGGCGCCACCCTATTCAGGCGGGGTAAACCGATCTCCTGCTCCGGCTCGGTGAACCTATTGTCCCGAACCGATCAGCTTGATCTCGGTCTGGCGACCGTCGAGGAAGCGGATGGTTTCACCGTCAAAGAAGGCGTCTTCCTCGGTGCGGAAATCCACGATCTGGCCGCCCCATTCGGGTACGGCGTTATAGGAGGTCAGCTCGATGGACCAGGCGGTGTTGGCGTTTATCAGTCCCGCGCCGCGCGGATCGGCGTCCTGATTGTCCCAGAAGCCGATGGCCGGGCCTGCGCCATGGCCGTGCGTGCCGATGGGATGGGAATAAATGGACGGGTCGAGCCCTTCCGCGATCGCCTCTTCGCGCGCCCGCGCGAGCACCTCATTGCCGCTCAGCCCCGTTTCAAAATGCGACATCAGAATGTCCTGAACCCGATTGCTGGCGGCGAGGCCTTGGCGCAGCCCTGCGGGCGCTTCGGTCTCGCCGGGCCTGAGCACATAGGCGAGATGCTGGGTGTCGGTGCTGAGCCTTAGATAGGTGATGCCGAAATCGGTCCAGAGAAGATCGCCCGGTTCGATCACGGTATCGCCGCGCAGCATGCCGTCTGCGCCTTCGCGCTGAATGCCGATGGAGGGGTGGAACCAGGGTTCCAGGCCCAGGCGGGACAATTCCTCGCGATACCACCACACGACGTCGTCAGCGGTGGTCACGCCCGGCGTGATGACGGCATTGGAAAAGGCTTGGTCGATGAGGGCGTGGGCGATGCGCACCACGCCGGGATAGATTTCAAGCTCCGAGGGTGTGCGGGTTTCCAGCCAGCGCACGGCGAGCGTTTCACCCGAGACGATGCGCTCGTGATAGTCGGCGGGCAGGGCGTTCATCATGAGCCGGTACTGGCTCAGCGTCATGCCGTCGCCAAAGGCGGTCAGATCGGAAAAGTTGATGGCGATATTGGCGGGGTCTCTGTCTGCGATGATGTCGGCCACGGCCTGCCACTGGTCCGGCTCTTCGTCGGGATCCCAAGACGGTTCGAACAGGCCCGCCAGACCATAGCGGCTGACGGTCAGCCGCTCGATGGGCTGGCCCTCGCCGGGATCTGAGAAGATGAGGATTGTGCGCCGGCGCGCCGCCATGCTGCGCGCATCCAGCAGGCTTTCCACTACCGGCTCCTCGAAATATTCCCGCGCCATCAGCACCCACATGGAGACGCCCTGTTCGCGCATGATCTGCGGGATGATCGTGTCCAGCCGCTCCTCGAGAATGCGATCGATCACCTCGGCCCGGTCGCGCAATGGCAGGATGGGCGGAAGCTCGGGATGGCTGTGCTCGACCTCGCTCATGGGAAATACCGGCGGAGACGACTCCTGCGCCTGGGCGCTCGTACCCGACATCAGGACGGCCAGCAGCGCCGCCTTGAGCGCGCGTGCGGGGAGCGTGTTCAAACGGGGCATGGCTTGCTCTTTCGGGGCTCGCTAGAGGCTGATCAGAATGCGCTCCGTCCGGCTGACGATCAGAACCCGGACGGGGGATGGACGCCATAATCGCGGCGCTGCGACAGGAATGTCCAGACGGCGTGCGCCTCTTGCCGCGATCTGATCGCGTTCAGGCCTCAACGGAGGCGTCCCGACCTCAGCATGGATGCAAGCCAGGCCGGTCCGTGTCTCAAGCGATAGGCGGCAAGGTTCAGCGCTCGGGTAAACGATACCCCGCCTTGGACAGTTCCAGCTTGCTCTGATCGAAACCCTGGGCCGGGATCGTTTCCTGATCACGGCTGGAAAGTTCGGACCACTGCGTCAGCAGACGCTCGGCCATATCCTCGCCATCGGGGATGTGGATGCCGCGGGTGAGGGTGACATGGCTCAGCTCGAACCCGCCCGCGCCCGCGCAGACGATCTGGGCGGATGGGGCTTCAGTCGCACACAGGGCGAGAACGGCCGGGCTGACCCGATCCGGGTTCAGCAACTCCAGTTCTTCGTCCGGCAAAATGCCTTCCATCATCTGTGTCGCCGCAGTCGGCGCGAGACAATTGACGTGGATGCCGTATTTGCGGCCTTCGAGAGCGAGCGTCTTCATCAGGCCGACAAGACCCATTTTCGCGGCGCCGTAATTGGATTGGCCGAAATTGCCGAACAGGCCTGAGGACGAAGTGGTCATGACGATGCGGCCATAATTCTGCTGGCGCATGGTCTCCCAGACGGCCTTGGTGCAGTTGGCGGCGCCCGTCAGATGCACGTCCACCACCAGCTGGAAGTCGGCCATGTCCATTTTGGCGAAGGTCTTGTCGCGGAGTATGCCGGCGTTATTGACCAGGCCATCAATCCGGCCCCAATGCGACAGGGCCAGCTCGGCCATGGCCGTCATGGCGTCAAGGTCGGTCACGGACCCCCTGAAGGGCAGGGCGGTCCCGCCCGCCTCCTTGATCTCTTCAGCGACCGAGTTGGCGCCCTCGCCCAGATCATTGACGACCACATGAGCGCCCCTGCGCGCCAGCAGCACGGCATGGGCGCGCCCCAGTCCGCCGCCCGCGCCCGTCACGATCACAACCTGTCCTGAAAGATCAATCATGTGCGCTCCTTCCCTGGCGGTGAAACCGCCATTTCTCCCCATGCGTCTTGGCTTCAAGACCTGACGAGACCCTCCCTAGCATGCTGAAACTGCGGATGTGAATTCATTCGCTCACATTAGAATGAATGTTGACACCCTGCGTCAGGGCTGGCTTATTCGACGGGATGAATCCGTGAGGGCAGGCCTTTATCCGGGGCCGGACCGTGTTCCCGCGCGCTCTCCTTTATCGCCCTCCGGCGCTGACAGTGACGCCGGGTCAGAGGCGCAATACGATAATGAGCCCATGCAAGCTTACGCCCTGACGATCGACAAGTTTCTCGCACATGCAGCCAAATGGCATGGAGACGTCGAGATCATCAGCGCTAGCGGTTCAGGGGCGCCGCAACGGATTGGCTATGCGGCGCTCTGCGAGCGGGCGAACAGACTCTCCGGCGCATTTCTCGCCCTGGGCGTATCGCCGGGCGAATGTGTGGCCACCCTGGCGTGGAACACACAGGCGCATATGGAGGCCTATTACGCCGCGATGGGCGCGGGTCTGATCTGCCATACCCTCAATCCGCGTCTCACGCCCGCGCATTTGTCCGAGATGATCAATCTCGCCGAGGACCGGGTTCTCGCGGTCGCCGCCAATCTGGCGCCTCTGGTCTCAGAGCTGCTGCCGCTCTGCCCCGGTGTCGAGCACGTGATCTGGCTGGATGAGCCGTCCTCCATACAGAGCTGCAAGCGTCAGCCTGATGTGAAGTTCTGGGACTATGACACCCTGCTGCTGGAACTGGGGCGGGAAACGGCCTGGGGCCAGTTCGACGAGAACCAGCCGGCGGGTCTGTGCTTCACGTCCGGCACGACGGGCAAGCCCAAGGGCGTCCTCTACACGCACAGGTCCAATTACCTGCATACCCTGCGGGCGCTCCAGGCGGACGCGGTCGCGCTCACGGGTCAGGAGACGCTGCTGGTCGCCGTGCCCATGTTTCACGCCAATGGCTGGGGGTTGCCGTTTGCTGCGCCGGCAGTGGGAGCCAAGCTTGTGCTGCCCGGACGGCAGGCGGATGGAGCCAGCCTCGCCCGGCTCATGCGGGATGAGCGAGTCACCCTGGCTGCAGGCGTTCAGACGGTCTGGCTCGGGCTTCTGGATCATCTGGATGAAACCGGCGAGGACCTGCCGGATCTCAAGCGCATCCTGATCGGCGGATCGAAATGTCCCGCCAGCCTGATCGAACGAATGCAGACCCGCCTGGGGGTGACGGTTCAGACAAGCTGGGGGATGACCGAGCTGTCCCCGGTGGGCGCCATTGCGCCGCCCGGAATGGCGGACGGAATGACCGAGACGGCCGGGCTGGCCCCGATGGGGCTGGACCTTCTGCTGACCGATGCGCAGGGCCAGCCGCTGCCCGTTCAGCGCAATGTGACCGGCCATCTGAAGGTGCGCGGCCACAGCGTGGTGGGTGAGTATTTCAAGAGCGGCGGATCTGCGCTGGATGAGAACGGCTATTTCGATACGGGCGATCTGGCGGTTATCGACTCGCAAGGCCGATTGACGATCACGGGCCGGTCCAAGGACCTCATCAAGTCTGGCGGCGAATGGATCAATCCTGCCGAGATCGAGGATATTGTCGGACGACAACCCGAAATCAGTCAGGTCGCAGTGATCGGCAAGTCTGATCCGAAATGGGGAGAGCGCCCCATACTGGTCGTCGAGCCCAGCCTGGGTCACAGCCCGGATACGCAGAGCCTGCGCCAGCTTCTCAAGGGACATGTGGCCGACTGGTGGATTCCCGATGAGATGATCGTTGTCGAGGCCATGCCGCTCGCGCCGACCGGAAAGATCGACAAGCGCAAGCTGCGCCGTGACTACTCCAGCTGAAGCAAGAAAAAGCCGCGCCTCTCAGCAAGGCGCGGCGGAAGGTGCAGGGATGATCGCGGCGTCTATGGGCAGTCGCGTTGCGGACGAGGCAGGGGAGGCGCCAGTATCCCCACATTCCAGTTCCAGGCCTGATCGCCCTTTTCCCTGCGCCGGCAGACCACTTCATCCATGAGCTCGAACATGCCGGGCATCAGGTCTTCCTGAGCCTGAGGCGTCTCGGCGAAGTGCATGTAGGCTTGGGCGTCGCCGTATCGCGGCCAGTCAGACCAGCCCGGCGCCTGGGGCGCGCCGGACTTGATGAAGCTGACCCAGTAAGCATGGACGGCGTCGACGAAGGCCGTTTCCTCTTCTGTTTCGGGCAGGGGCGGCCAATAGGGCGGCGTGCGGTCCGCCGCATGAAAGACATAGGGCAGTTCCGCCGCATGGAAGGCGTGCAAATCCGCTTCATCCGCCGCCGGATAGCCATGGTCGAAAAGATAGAGATAGCCCGGTTGGCCCAGCGCTTCCTGGGACCGGACAAGCTTTTCGCCGGTCCAGCCATACATGGCGTCCCGCACAAGATCGAAAAGCGTGTCCTGAAGGTCTTCGCCCGGATAGAGCGCCAGAACGTCGTCCGCGAGATCGCGATAACGATCCCGGATTTGCGGCGCATAGGTGGAGGGGCGCTCCGGTACAGGGGCCGCCAGCATCCGGAGTGACCGGATCTCGCCTTCGTTGAAGCCGGCAAGCACGGGAACCGGCGCCTGCTCTCCGTCTTCAAAGGTTTCCACCAGCTGGCGTTCGAGCACGAAACCATCAACAGTCCCGGAGGGCAGATAGCGCTCGGCGACGGCTCTCTCGGTCAATTCTGCAGCGTCCATCTCCCGCAAGCCGTCAATGGACATATGCCCGAGTTGAGTGGACACATAGCGTCCGATGGCTTCAGCCGCGAACTCGCCATGATTGGCTTCGGAGAGCTCCGGCGTCGAGATCATGTACGCGCTCTGGGCGATGGCCTGATCGAACAACCCCTCTGCGAGCGGTGACGCCAGCAGATACATGACCGAGAGCCCGCCTGCGGATTCCCCTCCAATGGTCACCCGGTCAGGGTTTCCTCCGAACGCGGCGATATTGTCCTGCACCCAGTGCAGGGCCGCGATCTGGTCGAGCAGGCCGTAATTGCCGGAGACGCCGTGATCGGATTCTTCACTGAGATCGGGATGCGCCATCCATCCCAGAACGCCCAGGCGATAGTTGATCGAGACCACGACGATCCCCTGGCGCGCCATGGCGGCGCCGTCGTAAAGGGCTTCGCGGCTGGATCCGGCGGACAGCGCGCCGCCGTGAATCCAGACGAAGACGGGCGCGTTCTCGGCGTCATCCGGCGTCCAGATGTTCAGGCTCAGGCAATCCTCGCTGACCGGGCTGACATCGGAATAATAGATGCTGGTGCTGGGCCGGGTGCGCTGGATGCAGGCGGGGCCGAACTCTGTCGCCGCCAGCGGTTCAATCCAGGGTTCAACCGGACGGGGCGGAGTCCAGCGCAGCACGCCGAGGGGCGGCTGTGCATAGGGAATTCCCTTGAAGCTGAGCACGCCATCGCGTTGCTCGCCGATCACGGGGCCTGCGGGCGCGTCTATGCGCGGGCCTTGCGCAGGATCCGCAAGGCTTTGACCGCAAAGCATCAGGGCGCCCATCAGGGAGGCGCAGCACTGCGCGAGTCTTCGTCTCAAGAGGGTCATGGCTGAGCGCCTTTCTTGGCTGCCTCCTGCCGCTTGATCAGACGCGACAGGGCGAGAAACAGGATGATCGCTAGGACGTAGAACGGGACCAGTGTGTAGAGCGCGATCTGAAGGGAATTGTCGGGGAAGCTGGCCCGGAAGAAGTCGCTGGCGGCGCCCACATAGGTCGGCCCGAGCCCCAGTCCGATGAAGTTCATCACGAGCAGCAACAGGGCGCCGGACATCACGCGCTGGTCCGGACGGACTTCCTCCTGCACCAGCGCAACTGAGGATGAGAGGTAGAAATAGTTCAGAAAGCTCGGCCCGATCAGCAGGGTCAGCGCCAGCGGCCAGCTCGGGGCCCAGACGAAACCGATATAGAACGGGATGCACAGAGCCAGAGAGGCAGCGGGTATCAGCGCATATGCCTGCTTGTGGATCCTGGTGAACCGGTCAATCGCCCAGCCCGAGACCAGGATGCCCGCGCCCATGCCGAAGCCGACGACAAGCGCATACCACAGGGCGACATCGCTCAGGCTCATGCCTTTCTCGCGCATCAGGAACAGCACGGTGAAATTGCCGAGACCGTAGGTGATGAACTGGGTCGACCCGCTCCCCAGGGCGGCGAGCATGAGCACGGGATGGCTGAAGAACATTCTCAGCGTCGACCAGAAGCCGGACTGGCCTGCCGGGATGGCGGCCGCCGGACCGTCAAGACCGCCGCGCTTGGGCTCCTTGATGAACACAGCCACCACCACCGCGGCGACCAGCCCGACGGCGCCCAGGACGATGAAGGCGTCACGCCAGCTGAAGGCGGCGGCGACGGAGGCGCCAAAGCCAATGCCCAGGGCGGCCCCGATGGGCGGCCCCAGATTGAACAGTCCCAGAGCCGTGCCGCGCCGGCCCTTCGGGAAATAGTCGGTGATGATGGCGTAGGAGGGCGGGACGCCTCCGGCCTCGCCAAAGCCCACGGTCATGCGGGCGACCACGAGCTCGCCATAGGTGCGCGCGAGTCCGCACGCGATGGTGGCGGCGCTCCAGATGGCGCAGGCGGCAGCCAGGATCCCGACCCGGTTGGTCTTGTCCGCGATCCAGCCGACAGGGATGGCGATGAAGCAGTAGAAGAAGGCGAAATAGAGCCCGCCGATCAGCCCGAGCTGGCTGTCTGAAACCCCCAGAGTGTCCTGTATGGGTTTGGCCAGAATGGACAGGAGTTGACGGTCCAGGAAGTTCAGGACGTAGACAAAGCACAGAATGGCCAGCACGATCCAGGCCCGGGCTGTCGGCTTGTGTTCGACGACGGCTCCGTCAGGTCCGATATCGGGGATGACGCCAGGCTCGGCAGGCGTTGCGGCCGCGTCGGCTGACGCGTCAGTCGTAGTCATCAGGTCTCCCTTCCCCTGTAAGTCTGAGAGGGAGTGACGCCACTCACCCACCGCACCGGCGACGCTCGGCGCATGTGGACGGCGCGACGTCCGTTCCTCCCCTGATTTCAGACCGTTCTGGTTCTTGTGGCCCCATCATGGGGGGTGGTTTTCGCTCAAGTCAACATTCATTAAACTCTGAGTGAATGAAATGGCGGACAGGTTTCACGACCCGGCTTTACGTTTCACAGGAGGGCTGTACGTTCACGCCCACCCCCAGAAACCATTGTTCTCCGGCTTCACGCTGACGGCGGACCCATTCGCCATGAACCTCATACATGCCCGGGAACAGATCATGAGAGAGCCGTGGAGTTTCCGAGAAATGCATGAAGGCCTGTCCGTCGGAATAGGGCGCCCAGTCAGGCGCGTCCGGCGCAGTTGGTAAGCCGGTTTTTGCAAAGCTGGTCCAGTAGGCGACCATGGCGTCGGAAAGCGCTTGATCCACAGGGCCTTCAGGCATGGGCCAGTTCGGGCTGCGAGCGGCCTCGGGGCCGACCTGGCCAAAGACGAAAGTGAGCTCGCTGGCGTGAAAGGCGCAGAGCCCCTGTTCGCGTGCGGCGTCATAGCAATGGTCAAAAAGATAGAGATAGGAGGGCTGTCCGATCTCGGCTTGCGCGGCCGCAAGGCGCTCCCCGGCCCAGCCATAGATGGTGTCCCGGAAGGCATCGAGCGTGGACTGAACCGGATCGTCTGCAGGGTAGACCGCCAGATAATCATCCGCCAGATCGCCATATCCGCAGCGAATGATGGCTTCATAGGCTTCAGGGGAGTCCGGCGCCGTGGGCAGGAGCCGGGTCTGGGTGCGCAGCTCGTCCCTGTTGAACCCTGCAAGAAGGGGAACGGGGGCTTGCTCACTGCGCTCCAAAACTGCGAGCAACTGATCGGGCAGGACCAGCCCGTCTATGACACCCTGGCTGACAAACCCGGCGCGCGCCGCCCCTTGGGTCAAGCTGTCGGCGTCCATATCGCGCAGCTCGGACAAGCGCTCTGCACCCAACGCTTCAGACACGCTCAGGCCTGTGCTTTCGGCGGATGGCAACCCATGGGCGGCCTCGCGCAGCCGCGGAAAGGCGCGCAGATTGGTGCTTTCGATGATGGCCCTGCTGAAGAGGCCTCGAGAGAGCGGAGAGATCAGGTGATAGCTGACGGAGAGCGCGCCTGCGGACTCCCCCATGAGGGTGACCTGATCGGGATCGCCGCCGAAGGCGCTGATGTTGTCCTGTACCCAGAGGAGCGCGGCGATCTGGTCGAGAAAGCCGTAATTGCCGGACACTCCCTCGGGAGATTCCGCAGACAGCTCGGGATGCGCCATCCATCCCAGTGCGCCCAGGCGGTAGTTGATCGAGACAAACACAACATCCTGATGCGCAAAGACCGCTCCATCATAAAAGGGCTGGGCCGCCCCCCCGATGCGCAGCGAGCCGCCATGGATCCAGACAATGACCGGCAGGTTCCGGGCGTTTTCCGGCGCCCAGACATTCAGGCTCAGACAATCCTCGGACTGGACGATGGGCGGATCGAAATAGATGCTGGACCTGGGAATGCTGATCTGTGTGCAGCTGGGGCCAAACTCCGACGCATTCCGGACGCCGGGCCAGGGGGCAACCGCTTGCGGCGGCGCCCAGCGCAAGTCTCCCACTGGCGGTTGGGCATACGGTATGTTCTTGAAAATGTTGATCCCGCCCTCCCGGCGTCCTTCCAGGACGCCCGTCTGCACAGTCACGCGCGGTTGAGCTGTCGGCTCAGCTCCGCCTTGTCCAATGGCTAGACCGGTCAGCGAGGCCATCATCATTGCGGCGCTGGCGAGTTGGAGAGCGAGCATACGGATCATGGTTTACCTCAGGGCCTCTTGAAGCAGGCGTTGGAAGGCGAAGCTGGTCTCCGCAACCGCGTCAGGGGAGACGCAGCGGGCGTCATCTTCCCTGACATGGTGATAGCGATGAACGCCGAAGACGCCGGCGACATTTCGATAGCCCGCCGCCAGGACATTGCTCAGCTCGCCGGCGGACAGCTCATCGCTGGAATAGGGCGCGGATAGTCCGGCCAGGCCGCGGAAACTTGCACGCGCTGCTGGCAGAAGGGACGGGCTGACGACCAGATAGCGCTGGGAGTCCGTGCCGGGCAGAGGTTGAAGTCCGCCCACGCTGTCGTGCCAGTCGCGCGCCGCGAGATTGGCGCCCAGATGCAGCCAGAAGTCGGTCTGTTCCGGCGGCGGTGCATGGTCTCGCAACAGTTCCTCTGCGCCAAGGTACTGATATTCATGCCCGCTATTGCATACGAAGAGCAGGTCATGGCCGGGCGCATGACGGGTCGCCCATCGCGCCATATGCAGGAAAGCGGCGACGCCGCCGCCCCGTTCTCCGGCGCAGGTGAACCATCCCGAACGCGGGGTCGAGATCACCAGCCAACGGCCCGCGCCACGATCCAGTCGGCCCATCAGATTGAATGCCGGGCGTCTGCCCTTGACGCCGGTCAGTGTCAGCCGCCCCGATGAAGCTCTGTGGGCAGCAGCCAGAAAGGGTGCTGCATCTTCAGGCGCCAGAAGCGCGATCGGCGCCTCGTAGAGCGGATCGCGTCCGTCGGTGTTCAGGGCGATGATCTTGCCGGAAGGGCCATTTGTAATGATCACGCACGCTCGGGCGCCGGCTGCGAAGGCGGCGCGCACCGGATCCGCAACGCCTGACCAGAACATCGAGGACCAGCGCGCATGCGCCAGATCAATCAGCGCAATTGCGCCAGACAGCGCATGAGAGGTCTGACCTTGGGCGTCTACGCGCACCAGGGGGGCCGTCAGCCCTTCCGGCGGCGTGGGAACCACGATGGGTTGAGCCCAGACATGCGCCTCTCCGCCTTCGGCGCTGAGCGTGCAGTTGCGCGGTTCGAAAAACGGCGCTGAGAAGCTTTGACGCTGAGTTTCAAACCCGAGATCGGCCAGGCTCTGCTCCATCCAGTCTCCGCAGGCATTGTCGCCGGCGCCGCCTGAGCGCTTTTCGCCGAAGCCGATATACCGTTCGAGGTCCTGGCGAATGAGCGCCGCTGGATCCGGTGTCTGCGCCAGCGCCGCGCCGGTGCGGGCCACGACAGGCGTGACGGCCGTCGCCGTCAGGAACTGACGCCGGGTGGCGAAGCCTGTCTTGGAGCGCCGATCAGTCATCAATCTTCCTCCTGAAGGTCTCAGGGAGAAAGAGCAGACCGATCACAGCGGTCAGCCCGGCGATGACAACCGGATACCACAGCCCGAAATGGATGTTCCCCGTGGCCGCGACCATGGCGAATGCGGTGGTGGGCAGGAACCCGCCGAACCAGCCATTGCCGATATGGTAGGGCAGGGACATGGAGGTGTATCGCACCTGAGCGGGGAAGAGCTCGACCAGCATGGCGGCGAGCGGGGCATAGGCGGCGGTGACCATCAGCATGATCAGAACGATGATGCCGATCACCAGCGGCCGGTTGACCTGTTGCGGGTCAGCGGCGTCCGGATAGCCAGCATTGACGAGCGCGGTGTGAACTTCGGCCTGGAAGGCGCTGATGGAGGTTTCAAGCGCAGCGTCGTCCAATCGGGCCGGGATCGGGGCTTCGAGTGTCACGGCTTCGCCAATGCGCACCCGGGCGGGCTCGCCGGCTTGCGCGCGCTGATTGATATAGTTCACGCCATTGCGAGCCAGATACGCCTTCGCGATGTCACAGCTGGAGCCGTCAAACCGGTTCTTGCCGATGGGATCGAACTGGATCGAGCACTCTTCGGGATCCGCCAGCACCGTGACCGGGGCGGTCTCAACAGCCCGGGCGAGTGCGGGGTTGGCGGCGTGAGTCAGCGCCTTGAAGAGCGGGAACAAGGTCAGCGCCGCCATCAGGCACGCGGTGAGAATGATGGGTTTGCGCCCGATCTTGTCGCTGAGCCAGCCAAAGAAGACGAATGTGGGCGTGGCGATGACGAGCGCGATCACCAGAAGGATGTTTGAGGTCGCCGGGTCCACATCTGCAATGCGCTCAAGATAGAACAGCGTATAGAACTGTCCTGTATAGCCGATCACCGCCTGCCCGGCGACGCCGCCAAAGAGGGCGACCAGGATCATCTTCAGGTTGGACCAGCGGCCGAAAGCGTCCGCCAGCGGCGCCTTGGAGACCGTGCCCTCATCCTTCATTTTCTGAAAGGCGGGGCTCTCCGCCAGCTGAAAGCGGATCCACAGCGAAAGCGCGAGCAAGAGAATGGAGAACAGGAAGGGCAGGCGCCAGCCCCACTCCGAGAACGCCTCTTCTCCGATGAGGGCGCGAAGCCCGATCACCAGCAACAAGGCCGTGAACAGGCCAACTGTGGCCGTGGTCTGGATGAAGCTGGTGTAGAAGCCCCGACGGCCTGCTGGCGCATGCTCGGCCACATAGGTGGCGGCGCCGCCATACTCGCCGCCGACCGCCAGCCCCTGCACGAGCCGCAAGCCGACGAGAAGGATGGGGGCCGCCACGCCGAGGGTTGTGTAATCGGGCAGGAAGCCGACCGCGAAGGTGGACAGCCCCATCAGGCCCATGGTGACCAGGAAGGTGTATTTGCGTCCGACCAGGTCGCCCAGCCGTCCGAACACCACCGAGCCGAGCGGACGGATCGCGAACCCGGCGGCAAAGGCGGCCAGAGCCAGGATGAACGCTGTCGTTTCGTTCACGCCCGAAAAGAAATGCGTGGAGATGTACGTGGCCAGAAGGCCGTAAAGATAGAAATCATACCACTCGAACATCGTCCCCAGGGACGATGCTGCGATTACCTTGAAGTCCTTGCGTTTTATGGAGTCTTCAGCTCCTGCCTTGCGCACGGTGTCCGTCATGGCCGCCTCCCCTGTGACCCGGCAGGTCTGACGCCTGTCTCGGGCTGGTCGCGCTAGCTCATGGCTAACGTCATTTATTTTCGCTCACGCGAGAGTTAATGACAGAATGTCGGAATTCTCTGCCGCGTCAAGCATTGTTCCCTGAAGGGGGAGTAAGGGGAGGGGTGGGTTTAGCCGCCGCAGATTTCCCGGAAACCCGCCGCCATGAAATGGGCCATCCGGGATTTGACGGCGGCATAATCCTCGGACTTGCAGGCCCCGCCGGAGAGTTTGTCGATCCGTCCGGTGCGCGCGAGCGTCAGCATCAGCGAGCCGCTGACGAAATGGTAGCCCCAGAACAGGTCTTCCTTGCTGGCGTGAGGCAGAGCTTTCTGAAGCAGGTCGATCAGGCGCAGGACGACAGGGTCGAAGTGTTCATCCATCATCTTCGCACCCCATTCAGGGGTGTTGGCGACCTGGGCGCTCAGCGCGCCATAATTGCGCCAGCCCTCCCCGCCTTCGATGTAGAGGTCCAGATCGGTGTCCAGAAAGGCGTGCAGGGCGCCCTCGACCGTGGGTTTGCCGTCACACGACGCCTCATACGCATCCAGCGCTTTCATGCGGCGTTCGCTCGTCACGGCGGCGCGGCGTGCGAAAACCGCATCGAAAAGGTGCTGCTTGTCGTCGAAATAATAGTTCAGAAGCGTGTGATGGACGCCCACATCCCTGGCGACATCCTTCAAGGTGACGCCATGCAGTCCGTTTCGTGAAAACAGATACTCGGCCACATTCAGAATCTGCTCAATCGTTTCGGCACGCTTTTCAGCTTTTGTCTGTTTCTTGCGCTGGTTTGTGCGTTCCGCGGCCACTGAACTTCCTCTTGCATCTGTCAAACGAGACCAGGATCCAGCCTTAGTCTTACCCGCCTGACGTGGGGCTATACAACAGCTTCAGCCTCATATTTCGCCACTTAAGCATCTGACGACGCCGGAACATGCCGGCCTGGATGATGGTCTAAAAAATACGCAATCAAGTTATTCACACGCTTGTCAGTGAATATGATTGAATTTAGGGTGACCTCACAGACAAGAGGTTGGCGTCAGACCAGCCTGGGGAGGAATCGAAATGAAAAACGTGCTTTGCGCGTCCGTGTCCGCGGTCGCACTGCTGGCTCTGCCGTTCATGGCGATGGGCCAGGAAACCCAGCCTGAATCCGAGGAAAACGCTCAGTCCAGCCAGGCTGGCGGCGATGTCATTCTGGTCACCGCCACCCGTCGCGAGATGGATGTCCAGGACATCCCGCTGAGCGTCACCGCCTTCAATCAGGATGAGCTGACCGAGAAAGGCATCGTCGGGTATGAGGGGCTGGCCCTTGAAACGCCGGGCGCTGTCCTGAACAAGCCAACCGCGAACTTCAACACCTTCTCCGTGCGGGGCATCGCGACGAACGGCTATGGGGCCAACCTTCAGAACACGGTGGCGGTCTATATCGATGAACTGCCCATTTCCGCGAATGGCAACTCGACCCAGCTCGATTCAACCCTGTTCGATGTGGAGCGCGTGGAATTCCTGCGCGGCCCCCAAGGGACGCTCTTCGGATCCGGCTCGCTCGCCGGCGCGGTGCGCATCCTGACTCACAGCCCGGATCTGGACGAATTCGAAGGCGAGGTGCTGGTCGATTGGGGGCAGACTGACGGCGACGCCTTCCGTCAACGCTATAACGGCATGCTGAATGTGCCGATCGTCGAGGACAAGCTGGGTCTGCGGGTCGTCGGCTTTTATCGCAATGAAGAAGGCTGGGTCGACAATATCGGCACGGGCGTTGAGAACGCGAACACGCTCGAGAACTGGGGCGGCCGCGCCATCCTGCTCTGGGAGCCGACGGACCGCACCTCGGTGCGCCTCATGGCGCTGCATGAGACCAGCGAGCCCGAAGACTCCCAGCTGATCAATCCCACACTGGGCAGTGACCGGGACCAGCGAAACACCCGCAGGCCGGATATATTCGCCGCCGAGCTCAACTCTCTGAACGCGACCGTGGACCATGATTTCGGATTCGCGAATTTCACGAGTTCGACCACCTATTCGCTCTACGATCAGAAATTCATCATCGATCTTGATGCGACATTTGGCGGTGCGGTGCCGTTCGCCCTTGATGCGCTGGCCTATGACGAAGCCTTTGTGCAGGAGATGCGTCTTGTCTCCGCCAACCCCGGTCCCTGGGAATGGGTGGTGGGCGGCTTCTATTACTACAAGCGCCGTGATGTGGATTCCGCCTATCGCTCGGACCCGGCCTTCCTGGCCGCCCGGGGCATGACGAACCTGCCCAACGAGTACTACCAGGTCACCAACACCCATTTCGTCACCAATGAGCTGGCCGCGTTCGGCGAGCTGACCTACCGGTTCAATGACAATCTCTGGGTGACGGGCGGCTTGCGCTACGGGCGGCTGGATGTGCAGGGCTTCACAGAGGACAGCGGCTATACGAGCAACTATCTCGTGAACGCCCTCTACGGCATCAACGGACCGCTGACCATTGGCCAGAACACGCCGCTCACGGGCGATAAGGGCGTTGAAGAAGGGCCCTCCTACAAGTTTTCGGTCTCCTACAGCCCGGTCGACAACATGACGATGTATGCGACCTACTCCACCGGCTTCCGTACGCCGGCGGTGAACGCACGCGGCGGTGCGCCCAGCACGGTCGATCCGACGGACATCATCATTCCTGACGGCGCATCCTCGGATGAGCTGGAAAACATCGAGATCGGTCTGAAGGGGCGCTGGTTCAACAATCGCCTGCACGCCAACATCGCCGCATACACGATTGACTGGAGCAATATTCAGGTTCAGGCCAACCGTGTGTCCGATCAGGTCCAGTTCGCCACCAATATTGGCGGAGCGACCTCGCGCGGCGTCGAGTTGGAAATCAACGCCTTCCCGACCGAAGGCCTGCTGATCGGCATGAACGCGTCCTGGAACGATTCCGAGGTGGATGATCTGTCCGCCACCGAGGCGGCCATTTCAGGTGCGGTTCGCGGGGCGCCCCTGTCCTTCCCAGAATTCCAGGGCGCGATCTATCTGAACTATACGCGTCAGTTGACGGCCAATATTGAAGGCTTTGCTGCCGTCAACGCCCGTCATGTCGATGGCTTCGTGAACCAGTTCCCCAATGTTCCCGGTCGTCCCGGTGTGCAGTCGCCGACCTATGCGCCGACCGAGGACTATCAGAGCGTGAACGCCTCCGTGGGAGCGTATATCGGCGATAATGTCACCGCCACGCTGTACGTGGAGAACGCGTTCGACAACGACTCCCTGGTCTATGCGCACCCGGAAGCCTTTGCGGACGCGCGGTTCAGCACCCTGCGCCCGCGCACAGTCGGCGTGCGACTGGACTACAAGTTCTAGACGCGCTGTTGCGCCTGACGTGAACCTCAGTCATGTCGGGCGAGGCCGCCGGGATGCGTTGCGCGGGGGTGCGGCGTATTCTGGCGGCTTTGACGTTTCTGCTCGCCCGGAGACAGCCCATGATCGAACTTCAGGCCCGATGCGGGCCCATTCTCGGCGAGAGCCAGGACGGTGTGACCTGTTTCCGGGCCATTCCTTACGCTCAGGCGGCGCGATGGACGCCGCCGGCGTCAGTGCGGAACTGGACCGTGCCGCATGATGGCCGGTCTCCGGGTCCGGCATGCCCCCAGCCCCGTCGGCGGACGGGCAGTCTGTATGAGGATCCGGACGCGTCAGAGAGCGAGGACTGCCTGCATCTCAACATCTGGACGCCGGACGACGCTCAGGACGCTCCGGTCATGGTGTGGATCCATGGCGGATCCATGATCTGGGGCTCCAACGGGCAAAGCCTCTATGATGGCGCAGCCCTGGCGCGCCAGGGCGTTGTCGTGGTCTCGATCAATTATCGGCTGGGTGTTCTGGGCTATCTCGCCCACCCTGAACTCAGCGCCCGGTCGCAACAGGGCGTATCTGGAAACTATGGCCTTCTGGACCAGATCGCGGCCCTGAAATGGGTGCGTGAATTCATTCGTGATTTTGGCGGTGATCCGGCGCAGGTGACCCTTGCAGGTGAGTCAGCGGGTGCGCTGAGCGTTTTGTACCTGATGGTGTCGCCGCTGGCGCGCGGACTGTTTCACCGGGCGATCGCCCAAAGCCCCTACATGCCAACCCATCCGCGTCTCAGAGAGGCGGAGCAGGGAGTGGATTCCGCGGAGGCTGTGGGTCTGGCGCTCCAGAGAGCGCTTGGCGCGCCGGATCTTGATCACCTTCTCGCCCTGCCAGCCGCAGACCTCGTGCAGGCCGCCCAGGATCAGGGTTACCTGCCCTGGGGTGCGATTGACGGCCTGATCCTGACGGGCCAGCTGGCTGAGCTGTTCGAGACCGGGCAGCAGGCGCGGGTTCCGTTGCTCACAGGGTTCAATGAAGGCGAGTTGCGAAGCCTGCCTTTCCTGCTGCCGCAAAAGCCCGCCTCGGCGTCACAGTATCGTCAGGCCATCAAGGCCAGCCATGGACGCTTCGCCCCTGACATGCTGTCGCACTATCCCGACACGGACTTGGAGGAGAGCCGGCTCGCTTTGTTGCGAGACGCCTTTTATGGCTGGAGCGCTGCGAAAATCGCGCAATGCCAGTCCGCGGCGGGTCTGGAGGCGTATCTGTACTATTTCGATCATGGCTACGAACCGGCGCGATCCCAGGGGCTTCACGCGTTCCATGGCTCCGAGCTGCCCTATGTCTTCAATACGCTTCAGTATACGGCGAGTGCATGGCCGTCGCCGCCTCTGGATGAACGCGAGCAAGGCCTTGCCGATCTGATGTGCGGGTACTGGAGCGCCTTTGTGCAAGGCCGGGTGCTGGATGATGCCGGACCTGTCTCATGGCCACGGCACGGAAGGGATCGAGCCATCATGCACTTCACAGAAGCGAGTGCGACGAGCATGAGTCTGGATGTCGACGTTTTCGAGCTCCACGACGCGGTTTACAGGGCGCGACTTGCCCGGGGCCTGGGATGGTCATGGAATGTGGGTACGGCGTCTCCGGTGATCTCTGCGCGAGAGGCTGGACGGGACTGAATCTCTGCATGCCCTGTTGCGTCGGGCCGACGCAGGGCAGGATCGAGTGGAATGAGTGAGAAAGAGGCGTTGTGGTGACAAGCGGGACCCAGGCGACGAAAAGCAAGATGACGAAGGCCGAGCGTCGCGCGGAGTCCATTCGACACATTCTCGATTGCGCCGAGCGACTGTTTGCCGAACGCGGGTTTCACGGCGTGTCCCTCAAAGACATCGCTGCTGACGCGGACGTTCATCATACGCTGATCCACTATTACTTCGGCGACAAGAATGCCGTTGTGGACGCCGTTTTCGCCCGGCGCGCGCCGCTGTCATGCCAGCGACGGATGGAAGCGCTCAAGGAGTATGAAAGGGAGGCCGCGGGCGCTCCGACAGTGGAGGGCGCGCTGTCGGCCTTCCTGTCCTCCGACTTCGACCTCTACCAGGAACAGCCTGACGAGTGGAAGTATGCGCTCGCGCTGGGCGCCCAGGTGGCCAACGCCCCGGACTGGGGCGCAGACATCATGGAGAAGCATTTCGACCCGGTCGTGCAGCAGCTCATTGATATCCTCGAAGTCGCCTTGCCCGCCTGCAGCCGGGAAGACCTGTACTGGGGCTATCATTTCGTGACCGGGGCTTTCATGCTCACGCTGGCGCGGACGGGGCGGATCGACAAACTGTCGGATGGTCTGTGCCGCTCCGACGATCTGCCGTCCGCCCGCAAGCGCTTGTCCGCCTTCATGGCGGCCGGTTTCCGGGCGCTGCACGCCTGCCGGCAGGCCGGCCTCAGCGCTCAGGACATGCTAGAGCAATTGCCCGTCATCCAGGGTGAAGGCTGATCCGGTGATCTGCCGGCCCGGCGCGCCGGCCAGCATCAGCAGCGCGGCGTCCAGCCCGTCCTCGTCCATGAGGCGGCGGCGCGGGAAGGTCTGGATCTGACGTTGTCCGCCTTCGGTGGCGAACCAGTCGGCGTTGATTTCCGTCTCGATATAGCCCGGACAGATGGCGTTGACCGAGATCAGGCGCCTGGCCCATTCACGCGCCAGCGCCTTGGTCATGGACACCACAGCCGCCTTGGAGGCGCAGTACGCCGACAGGGCGGGGAGCTGTGTGAACGCTGCGATCGAGGCGATGTTGATGATGCGCGCACGCCCCGCTTCCGCTTCGCCATTCTTCAGCATCCGTCGCGCCGCTTCGGTCGCGCCGAAATAGACGCCTCGCACATTGACGTTGAACGTGTTGTCAAAGTGCTCCTGGCTCATTTCCAGGGCCATGCCGTCACCGCCGACGCCCGCATTGTTGATCATGATGGAGAGCGGGCCGAGTTCGGCCTCGACCTGATCCAGAGCGGGGCCGATATCTGCAGTTTGAGAGACATCGAGAGCGCAGGTCATGGCCTTGCCGCCCCTGGCGCGGATCTCCTCGACCAGCGCTTCCAGCCGGTCGGTGCGTCGCGCCATCACGGCGACGGCAGCGCCTTCTTCACTCAGCTTCAGGGCGAACCGGCGCCCCAGCCCGCTCGATGCGCCGGTGATCGCCGCCACGCGGCCCTTGAGTTGGAAATCCATGGCTCTTCTCCCCTGGTCTCTTGCTGGTCAGCACGCCAGCTTATGCGACCGGGAGGATATTTCATTCTCACACATGTGAAAATCTTTTCGGTGTGATTTCCTCATCTGAAAGCACCACGCCCGGGCCGCGTCCTGAGACGGGCCCGGGCGTTGCCCGAATGGTCTGTGTTGAGGCTATGGGCGGAGCGGCCTAGCCCTAATCGGCCTCCACATAGACATATTCGTGCTGACTATCGCGCGCTGTCAGTGTGCGAAGCCCGTCCTGTTCGCCGATCTCCGCTTCCAGACTGATGATGCCGGGGCCCACCGACACGATGGAGACGGTGCCGTCCGCGTTCACACGCGTGGCGATGGGGGCGCGAATGGCGCCGGCCTCGACCCAGGTCTCGCCATCCTGTTCGAAAATGCTGAGGGGCCCCAGGCCCGGGCTTTCATAGCGAGACGCCAGGGCGTCGAGCACTTCGGGATCGCCGGGCAGGGTCAGGCCTTCGCGCCGAGCGCTGGCCTGGGCTTGCAGGCTTGCCGCCATGGCCTCGATTTCCGCCATGGCTTCAGGGCGGCCATCATAGAGCACTTCCACCAGACGGCGCAGGAAGGGTCGCAGAATGGCTGCGCCTGTATCGGCATTGGTCAGGATCACCGCGCCGACGCCGGCCTCGGGCAGGGCGTACCAGTTGCTGTGATAGCCGACGAGCGTGCCGCCATGGGTGACGACGGGGACGCCCCAATGCTCTTCATTGAACAGACCCATGCCGTACCAGACGCCTTCGCCGACCTGAACGCCGGGCTCGCGCCGGGCCAGCAGGTTTTCCTCGCTGACGAGACGCTCGCCCTCCGGCGTAAGCCCCCTGGACAGCTCAAGCTGGACGTAATGGGCCATATCCGACGCCGTCGAGAAGGCCCCGCCCGCCGGACGATAGGGATAGACGCTCTGATTGAAATAGTTGGACATTACGGTCTGTTCGCCGTCGATGTTCAGCCCGTGCGGCGGCGCCCAGTTCCCCGCTTCACCCTCAGCGTAATCGAAGGTGGTGTCATCCATGTGGAGCGGTTCAAAGATCAGCTCTTCCATGGCGCGGTCATAAGCGGCGCCCAGCTCCATGTCGGGATAGGCGAGCGCACCGCCCACATAGCCGGCGGCCGCCGCCATATTGTTGTTGTACTGGAACAGTTCTCCGAAAGCGCTCGTCGGCGCGGTTTCGGACAGTTGGCGGAAGACGTCTGAAGCGGGCGTATCAAGATCCGCGAGGATGAAGCCCCAGTCCTTGCGCGGCAGGCCCGTACACGCGCAGAGAAGGTGACGGACCAGCGTGGCGTTGGTGGTTTCATCCGAGCCCAGACGGAAGGACGGATAGAGATCGACCACAGGCTGGTCCCAGTCCAGCAGGCCCTGATCCACCAGGATGGACAGCAGCAGCGTGGACATGCCCTTGGTGTTGGACGCGATCATGAACTTGGTGTCTGCGGTCACCGGCGCCTCACCGCCCAGCTCGCGTACGCCGACCCCGCCTTCATAGACGACCTCGCCCTGATCAATCAGCGCCAGCCCGACGCCGGGGACATCCAGCAGCTCTGCGGCTTCGGCGACGAAATCGCGGAGCGCGGCGATGCGCTCCGCGGTCAGCGGATGGGCGGTCTGACCGGAAAAATCCTCCTGCTCGAAGCCTTCCGCGCGAACGGAATCACGCACAAGGGACAGGGCGGCGGAGCGCACATTGGCGGTCGACTGGGCGCCGTTGACGATGATCACCGTCCAGTTTTCGCCCTGACGCAGGGCCAGGGCGCTGACGATCGCCTGTTCGGACGGGGCGGTGACATAGCTGATCGAGACGCGTTCTTCCCAGCCATTGTCCGGCGCGGCGTTGGTGGTCAGCTCGACCTCGCGTCCGGCGTCCGCATCATAAAGCGCCCAGGCGGCGTTAGCGGCGGCCAGCGCGTCCTCGGCCGGTCCGACCTCGATCACCGCTATGTCGAGATTGCCTTCGGGGGCGGTGACGACCGATACGCTGTCTGATTGCTCGAGGCTCCAGTTCTCGGGCTGGGTCAGCTCAGGCGCGTCCTGCGCCAGCGCCGGGGTTCCGAATGCGGCCGCCGACAGCGCGACCACGGAGGCGAGGGTTTTCAAATCGGGCAGGGTCATCAGTCTTGCTCCTCGGCCGCAAGGCGGCGATAGGCCATGTAAGGTTGGGAATTGAAGGACAGGACGAGCGTCTCGTCGCCACCATGGAACTGGATGCGCTCATAGGGTCCGCCATTGCGCGCGCCCGTGACCTTTTCATAGGTCAGCGGTCCGATCCGCTCCCAATAGGTCGTCTCGCCCTGATTGGTGATTTCCAGCCCGTCTTCGCCGACGCGCTCGACTGTAATGTCATAGGCTTCGTTCGGCGGGCGCGAATAATTGCGGCGGTTCACGCGATAGGTCCCTGCCGGAGACACTTCACCGGCGGGGCGCGCCTGACGCGGGGCAGGGGTCTCGGGGAAGACCCGTCCGATAATGGCGTTGGACAGGTCGGTGCGCGCCGCCGAACTTTCAGCGCCGCCTGTTGTGGACACGAAGAAACCGAAGCCGTGTTCCGGCGCCAGGATCAGATTGGAGTGAAAGTCGCCGGTATTGCCGGCATGCCCGACGAGCCGGGGGCCCTCTTCGCGCACCACATAAAAGCCGTGCGCCATGCCCGGCAGGTCCAGTGCGTTGCGCAGACTGTCGCTGAACAGTGTGGACACCGAAGACGGTTCGAGAATGCGCGCGCCCTCATAGGCGCCGTCATTGAGCATGGCGAGCATGAAGCGCGCCATGTCATGTGCGGTCGAGGAGGCGGAGCCCGCGGGCATGATATTGCTGAACAGCTCGAAAGGCTGCTCGATCAGGCGTCCGTTCTCCAGCTCGTATCCCCTGGCCATGCGCGGCTGAAGCGCCTCTGGCAAGGGTTCGCGGAAGCTGGTGGAGGTCATGCCCAGCGGCGTGAAGATGTGACGCTCGACATAATCGGCGAACGGCTCGCCGGACACCCGTTCGACGATGTAACCGGCCAGAGCCGTGCCGTAATTGGAATAGGCCGCTTCCTTGCCGGGCGCCCATAAGCGCTCGGGCACATTGTCCCTGATCCAGAGATCGTAGGGCGTGAGTTCTTCGACGGTGGGCGCGGTTATGCCGCTCACATCGCTCATGCCCGGACTGTGAGACATCAGGTCGACGATGCGGACCGGCGCGCCCTCAAAGGGCGGAATCTCGAAATCGAGATAGCTGTTCACATCCGCGTCGAGCGCCACCCGCCCAGCTTCAACCTGTTGCATCAAAGCGGTCCAGGTGAAGAGCTTGGACACCGATCCCGGGCGGAACAGGGTCTGCGCCGGGTCCACTGGCGCGCCAGCCTCGATATCGGAAAAGCCGTAGCCGGCCGAGAACAGGATCTCGCCCTCATGCACCACGGCCAGGGTCGCGCCCGCCAGTTCATGGCTGACGATCTGCTGGGCCATCACGCCATCAATGAAGTCTTGAAGGCCTGCCAGATGAGCAGGCTGCATCTCGCTGAGCGCGCCCCCTGCGCCCCCGGCTTGCGCCTGGACGGGCGCCGGCAAGGCTGTGATCAGGGCGAAGGCGGCGATGGCGCCACGCCAGACGGTTCTCTTCTGTTTCCAGGTCACACTTCTCTCCCCATGTGACGGGTCGCCGGCCCGCCTTGTTCGGCGGTGTCCGGGCGGAGCTGGGCTATTGCGTCGGTCGCCGGACCGGTCGTCCGGGCCGGACCTCGGTATCGAGCCGGCCTTCGCGAACGACCGGCGTCCCGCCGACGATCACGTAGGAATAGCCAGTCGATGTCCGGGCGGGCGCCTCATAGGTCGCCTGGTCGCTGACCGTGGCGAGATCGAAAATCACGATATCCGCGTCCATACCCGCTTGCAGGCGTCCCTTGCGGCGCATCTGGGGCACGGCGTCCGCCAGGATCCGGGCGGGGATGAGGCTGGTTTTCGCCAAGGCCTCACTCAGACTGATCGCTTCGCGCTCACGCACATATTCACGCAGGAACCGCGAGAAGGTGCCGGCGCTGCGCGGGTGAGAATCCGCATTGTCAGGCAGCGGCCAGGTCTCCGCCGGCAAGACCTCTCCGTTCACCATCCAGTCGCCGCCGTCAGACGCGATGGCGCCGCCCGGAAACAGGATGGACTGGGACAGGATGGCCCGGTCGGCGGGGTCGTTCTCGATATCGAGGAAGTGCACCACGATCGTGGTGTCCGGGGCCTCCGCCTGCAGGCGGTCGAAGGCCTCATCGCTCAAGGGCGTTCCGGCGAGGGTGAAATCGGATTTCTCGATGCCGCCGAACCGGGCCTGCCAGTCTGCGCCTTCGAACAGCGCTGTCCCGATGGAGGTCGAACCTGCGCCATACGGATAGGCTTCCACCGTGATGTTCACGCCGTGCGCCTGAGCCGCCTCGATCATGGGGCGAATGACATTGATGTCGCGCAGGCTGATGCTGTTGAGGTGGGAAATGTGCATGTCCGCGCCCGTGGCGGCGGAGACGGCGATCATTTCCTGAAAGCCTTCAAGCGAGCTGTCCGGTTCGAGATTCGACAGATACCGCGCATGGGTGAAGCTGGGCACGTCATAGGCAGCGGCCAGCTCGTGCAGGGCGTAATATTCCGACCGTCCCGATCCGGGCACATAACCCAGTAGAACGCCAATGCCGAGCGCGCCTTCATTCAGACCGTCCCGCACGCGTTCCAGGACGGTGGCGGTCTGCTCTGCACTGGCCGGCGTGTAGCGCCAGTCCGGCCCGTCCTCATGGGCGTGAAGCGCACCGGCCTCATCAGGCTCGGCGCCGGTCAGCACCGCGTTGCGGGCGGCCGCCCAGTTGACCGCGGCGCCATAATTGATCGTGCGGCCCTCTTCGGCGGCGTCTGCATAGAAGTCCGCAACAGGATAAACCCCGGCCTCAAGCTCAAGGGCGGTCGTAACGCCATCCAGCGCCTGAACGCGGCCCGCCAGGAGGGTCTGGCCATGCGCGTGAAGGTCGATGAACCCGGGAGCGACGACGAGACCCGTTGCGTTGATCACGAGTTCCCCCTCGATCGGGTCTTCGGTGATCAGCGCAATCTCATCATCGCGGATCGCCACGTTGCGGATCGCGTCGAGACCGGTTTCGGGATCGATCACGCGTCCTTCGAGGATGACGATGTCATAGGGCTGGGCGACCTGAGCGAGTGCGGGGGCTGAAGCCGCCGCGAGCGCCAGTCCCAGCGTCAGTGTCTTGAGCATGGTCCGGACCTCCTTGCAGGCGTTGGACCGGCCTTCCGGCCTAGTCGCGCTTGGTGAAATCGAGATCGTGGAAATCGAAGGAGAAGTCAGTGGTTTCTGACACCGCCTGCATGGTCATGCCGGTGACCTGTCCGTCTTCCACCGTGAAATCCACATAGGCGTCCGCATTCAGGCTGCGGTCCGGCCAGCGCGCTACAAACCGGTCCGGCGCAACGGCGATCAGCGGTGCATCCAGCACCTCGGACCGGCTCATGTCGATGAACAGGCCGTCCTCGCGCTGCTCGATGGTCACAAGCCCGTACCAGGGATCGATATACTCTCCGGAATAATCATCCAGATCGCGCACCGGCTCGATAGCGACATCGGCCGTTTCGCCAGCGCCTGAGTCCTCGAGGGCCGTTTCACGATTGGCGGCGTACACGCTTTGCAAAAGGCCCAGCCAGTCCGCTTCCGCCTCGGGGGCTGCGGCGTCGCTGAGCAGCTGCAGGGCCAGAGCGGTCGAGGCGTAGGTCGACACATTGCTGGTCACCACTACGGCTATGTCCTGATCGGGAAGGAGGCCGAGATAGGAGGAGGCGCCCAGAAGGCCGCCGCTATGGCCGACGAAATACTCGCCGTGAAAATCCCGCACAGACCAGCCATGCGCATAGAGCGAGAAATGGGAGTCTGCGAGCTGCGCCAGCAGGGGGCTCACAGATTGCGGCGTAACGGGCGACCACAACTCTGCAACCTGGCCTTCTGACAGCAGGCGTTCGCCATCCGGACCCACGCCTTCATTGAGCCAGAACTGGGCCCAGGTCGCGAGGTCGGCGATGGAGCAGCTCAGCCCGCCTGCCGGAGAGGTGCTGTCGCCAATGATGTAAAGCGGGTCGATCGGGACGGCTTCGGTCTGTCCCGGCGCGCGGGTGTGCTGGGTGACGGTGTTCTCCGCCGCTGCGGCTTCGGAAGGCAGGGCTTCGCAGCTGTCCATGCCAAGCGGCGTGAAGATCCGGTCGTCAATCACATCGTGCCAGGGCTGGCCGGCTGCGCGTGCGACCACTTCGCCGGCGATGATGTACATCAGATTGTCGTAGGCGTATTCGGAGCGGAAGCTGGTGGCCGGCGGGATGTTGCGGATCGCAGCCAGAATGTCTGAGACTTCGGGCTTTCCATCGGGGAAGACCAGCAGATCACCCGCGCCCAGCGGCAGGCCCGAACGGTGGGTGACGAGGTCCCGCACAGAGAATTCCGCGGTGATGTAGGGATCGGACATCTCGAATTCCGGGATGAAGTCCCGGACCGGGTCATCCCAGTCCATCACCCCGTCATCAACCAGCATGGCGATCGCCGTGGTCGTGAAGGCCTTGCTGACCGAGGCGAAGGGAAAGATCGTGTCAGTGGTCACCGGCACATCCGGCTGACGGACATCCCGCACGCCATAGCTGTTCATGAAGACGATTTCATCGCCCTTCACGACCGCAACGGAGAGCCCGGTCACGTCAAAATCCTCGACGGCCTGCCTGGCCGCCGCGCTCGCTCGTTCGGCTGTGAGTTCCTGAGCGGACGCAGTCGCCGAGCCCAACAGCAAGGCGGTCGCGGCCGCAGCATATGCAGTGCGTGTCATTGTACTCTCCCCTCGGTGCGCGAAGCGGCGTGTTTTTTATTTCCAGATTTCGCCAAGCACGCGTTTGAAGTTGCCGCCGAGCATGAGCGCGATATCGGTGTCGGAATAACCGCGCCGGATCAGCCCTTCGGTCAGATTGAAGATTTTCTGCGGCGTATCGAAACCATCGGTGTCGATGCGGCCTCGGAAGGCGTAGGACTCGTCATACCCGCTGGTCAGTCGGGCATGTGCGGCAGGCGAGACATCGTCATATCCGTCCGCATCCATGTCCGTGCCGATTCCCACATGCTCCACGCCGACAAGGCGCGCCACATAGTCGTAATGGTCCAGCATGTGCTCGATGGTCGTGGGTTCGCGGTCGCGTACGAAATTGCGTACGCCGGAAATCCCCATCACGCCGCCTGAGCGCGCCATGGCCTGGATCGCCTCGTCGGGCTTGGCCCGCGGATGGTCGCCGACCAGGGCGCGGGCGTTCGAATGCGTGATCAGGACAGGCGCGGTGGACAATTCAAAGGCGTCCAGCGTGGTCCGGTCGCCGCAATGGGATACATCCACCGCCATCCCCACCTCGTTCATGCGGGCCACGATGGCGGCGCCGAAATGGGTGATCCCCCCATCCACGCGTTCGGTGGAGCCGGCGCCGATCCGGTTCTGTGAATTGTAGGTGAGCTGGCTGACCCGCTGTCCCAGCGTGTAGAACTCGTTCACATCGTCCGGCGTATCGAAATGATGGGCGTTCTGGACCCCCACGATATAGCCGAGCCGGCCCTCTTCCATCACGCGATCGAAATCCTCGACCGCGTCGATGCGGCGGAACACGTCGGGGCGTTCGGCGGCATAGGCGTTCAGTCTCGCGATGAAGGAGAGGGCGCTGTCGCGTCCGCCCAGACCCACCGCAGGGTGGAAGACATTGACGCCGGAGCTGCGCAGTTTCTCAAGATGCTCGTCGGTCACGCCCAACCCGTCTTCGAGCTTGGGACGCGGACTGTACATGGCGTCGAGCATGTCGCCGAGATCGGCGATGATCGAGAGCATGTCGATGACGACATTGTTCTCGATCAGCTCGATCGTGCGGGCGGAATAAGTGGTCTGAGATTGAGCGAAGACCTTGAACTGACCCGAATTGATCATGGGCGCTGCAAGCGCTGCGGCGAGGCCGCCCTTCAGAAGGCGGCGCCGTGTTGCGCCAGTCTGTTTCGCTGCGGTCCTGTGCGTCAGATTGGCCATGACAAACTGCTTCCTCATCCCCGGTATGGTGGGTACGCTAACGGAAACAGATCATTTAATACAGCCTTATTTTAAAATAAGGCCTCCATACCAATCTCTGCTGGGGCGGATCATGAGCAAGACGGCGCAGAACAAGCAGGCGAAACCGGCGGCGACGGATCCGGCTTCGGCCTATGACGTCATCATGGACGCCATCGTGACCCAGAAGCTCGCGCCCAGTCAGAAGGTCAGCGAGAACATTCTCACTGAAATGTTCGACATCAGCCGGACCACGGCGCGCAACATCATGGAGCAACTGACCGCCCAGCAATTCCTGGTCTCTGTGTCGCCCAGAATCACGCGCGTCGCCCCGCTGACCTTGCTGGACGTGAAGCAGAATTTCGCCATGCGCAAAATGCTGCAGCCGGAGATCTTCGCCATGGCGGCGTCCCAGGTGGATGCCGATCTGATTGCGCGGATGAACGAGGACACCTCCCACAAGGCGCCGCTGGATGACGATGAAATTGCGCTTAAACTTCTGAAAGCCAACAAGCAATTCAACGTCTACATGGCCCAGCACGTGAAATACCCCCTGCTGATCCACTGGATCCGGCAGCTGGAGGACACCACGATGCGGATTTACTGGCTGTATGTGAAACTGAACCGGACGCTGCCCTATTCATGGGAGCATCAACGCGCTCTGGTCGAGGCAATCCGCAAGGATGCAACGGACGAGATACGCGCCCAGGTTCACAAGATCCTGACCAGCTCAGAGGAGCGGGTTCTGGACGCCGTCTTCATGCATGACCAGCTCTATACCCAGGACCTGAAGGTTCCCGGTCAGCCCTGAATTCCAGCCTGAATCGAAATCCGGAACCGCCCCGCGCCCTGTGCGCGGGGCGGTTTTGTATGTGCGTAACGCATTGAGCCTGTGCAGCTCTTCAGCTTTCTGCTCCGGCTCGGGATAAACAGTTCTATCGAAATTAGAGTTCATCCTTCCCATCGCAATAAAACTGCCATAAGGTTTTTTAAGGCAGCCAAAAGAGCCGATATGCGCCATGGCCGCGAAATGGGGAGACCAACATGACCAATCATCTGAGAATAGCGCTGCTGGCCAGCGTTGCGTTCGCGGCCCCCGTGGCCGCCCAGGAAACGAGCCCGGACGCCGACGTCCGGTCTGTGACGGACGATGTGATTACCGTGACCGCGCGGTTCCGGGAGGAGACGGTCCAGGATATCGGCGCCAGCGTCGCCGGCATTTCGGGAGCGGAAATCCGGGAGCGGGGCATTCAGGACATCGAGGATCTGGCGCGAAGCATTGCCGGCATGGCGAACGTGAAGACGCGTCAGAACTCCAATGACATTGCGATCCGCGGCGTGCGCAGCGCAGGCAGCGGATATGAAACCAGCACGGTCTTCAGCGTTTTTGTCGATGATGTCTCGGTCACGGGCGCCGGCAATCTGCGGGACTTCAGTTCTGTTGACCTGAACCGGATCGAGGTCATTCGCGGACCGCAGCCGACCCTGTTCGGTGAAGGCGCGGTCGGCGGAGTGATCCGCTATTTCACCAACGATCCCGATCTGGACGGTCCGCGCATCACCGGCGAAGCGGCGGGGCGCTATGAAACCATTACCGATGGCGGGACGGCCTACACGGTCCAGAACGCGACCTCGCTGGTGCTCGTGCCGGGCAAGGTCGGCCTGCGCCTGTCCGGTTTTCATCGCAACGATGACGGCTTCATCGACAATCCCAGCGAGGGAGAGGACGTCAACGATTTCGAGACCAGCGGCGGTCGCGCCGTTCTTCTGGCGCAATTGTCGCCCCGGCTGGAAGTCAGGCTCTCGGCCTTCCTGTCCCGGGACGAACTCGGGGAATCCACCCAGATCGATCCCGGCTCGGATCCCGAGGACCTGACCTTCTCGGCCTCGCCGCGCTCTGGCAGCTACACCGACGATTTCGATCTGTACGCCGGGCGGGTCACCTACAGCTTTGACGCGATCGATGTGACCTCGATCACCGGTTATTACGAGCGCAGCACGGCCTCGGCCCTGTTCAGCGCAGGCAATTCTTTCGGCCTGGCGCCCTTCTTTCCGACGATTGACACGACGGCGTTCAACACGAGCTCAAGCGAGTTCGAACAATTCTCCCAGGAGTTCCGGTTCGTGTCAGACTTCAGCGGTCCGCTGAATTTCACCGCCGGCGTCTATTATCGCGATCGCGAGGATGTCAGCGGTCAATTCCTGACCGGCGACGGGTTCGTCACCGTGACCAATCCGTCGAGCTCGAATCTTGCGACCCGCTTGTCCAGCACCCAGTCTGAACAGTATTCCGCCTTTGCCGAATTCACGTTCGAGCTGACCGAGCGTCTGCGCCTGATTGGCGGCGTCCGCTATGTGAACGACACCGTCACAGCCATTCTCCAACAGGATGATGTGGTGAACCTCGTTCCCCAGTTTGACGGCCAGGGCAATCTCATTCCCTGGACGGAAAGCAACCCGATCGGCTTTGTCAGCACGCTGGATCTTTTGACCGGCGCCGGCTTCGGCACCGAGTTCGAGTTCGAGCTTGAAAAATTCCTGCCGCGTGCCGGCGTGGAGTTCGAGCTGTCCGAAGACATGCTGCTCTACGCCAACATTGCGCAGGGCGCGCGCAATGGCGGCATCGGCAACGCCATTGCCGCCCTGGGCGCATCGGGCGGCAGCCAGGATGTGTTCTTCCAGAACCTGACCTTCGACGATGATCAGGTGCTGTCGGTGGATGCAGGGGTGAAAGCCTCCTGGTTCGATGGTGATCTGATCACCAATCTCGGCGTCTTCCACACCACTTATGAAGACACCCAGATCCAGGTGAACACGCCGGCCAACAACACGGTGAACGGGCCTGAACAAACCATTCTGGGTCTTGAGCTGGAAACCCGGCTGCAGGTCAATGACAGCCTGTCGACCTTCCTGAACCTCTCGGTCATCGACGCCGAGTTCGATCAGGGCAAGCTGATCACTTCCGCGCCCGGCGGGACCTATGGCCAGTTTGACCTGCGCAAGGGCAATGCTCCGGCCAATATTCCCGAATACACGCTTGCCGCCGGTTACTCCTTCGAGCGGCCGATCGGCGCGTCAGGCTGGAGCCTGAACTCCAACGGCTCCTTCCAGTATGTCGGGCAACGCTTCTCCAACGTTCAGAACTTTGAGTCCGCGGAACTTGATTCCCTGGAGCTGCTGAACCTGCGGATTGGCGTCTCGAATGATCGGTGGGGTCTGCACCTGTACGGCACGAACCTGCTGAATGATGTCGAGGCGGTCAGCATCGGATCGAACCCGCTCCAGCAGTTCGTGACGGCGGACGGCGCGCTTGATGCGCCCATCATCGCCGCGAGCGTCAACCGGCCGCGTGCGGTCGGGCTGAGCCTCTCCCTGCGCTACTAGGGGACGCGGCGACATGTGTCCGGCGAGCTTTCCCCTGGGCTCGCCGGACCGGGGCGCGGCAGTCGAGCCGGGTCCAGACATGAATGCGTTAGCGAATGACATGACCTCCATTTTCAAGACCTACCTTTTGCCAGGCCTGGTGTTCCAGTCCGTCATTATTGGCGGCGGCTACGGCACGGGACGGGAAATCGCGGAATACTTCCTGTCTCATGGCGCGCTTGGCGGCTTGCTGGGCTTTGGCGTGACGGCGTTGACCTGGGCCGTGCTGCTCGCTGTCGGCTTCGAGTTCGCCCGGGTGTTCAAGGGCTATGACTACAAGACTTTCTTCTCGGCTCTGCTGGGGCCGTTCTGGCGTCTGTTTGAAATCCTGTATCTTCTGATCGCCCTGCTGGTCCTGTCGGTGCTGGGCTCCGCCGCCGGGCAGATGATCGCCACCGCTTTCGGGGCGCCCACCGTGGTTGGCGCGCTGGGATTGCTGTTGACCATTGGCGTCCTCGCCTTTTTCGGAGGCGGCGCGATCGCGAAGGTCATGACCTGGTGGTCCGTGCTGCTGTTCAGCCTGTACGGCGTGTTCTTTGTCTGGGTCAGCGTTTCCCAGGGCGAGGCCATAGCCTCCGCCCTTTCAGGCGCGAGCGCCGAGGGCAACTGGGTGCTCGATGGCGTGCGCTACGCCGCTTACAATCTGGTCGCATTCGCCGCCGTCCTGTTCGTCCTTCCGAACCTGAAGACGCGGCGGGAAGCGGTGACGTCCGGCGCTATCGCCGGGGCGGTCAGCATATTGCCCGGCGTTCTTGTCTTCATCGCCATGCTGGCCCGGTTTCCCGGCATCGAGACCGAAGCGGTTCCGGTGGTGGTCCTTCTGGGCTCGCTCAATGCGGTCTGGCTCGCGGCGGCCTTCCAGATCGTTCTCTTCGGCACCTTCGTTGAAACCGGGGTCGGGATCATCCACGCCATCAACGAACGCGTCGCCATCGCGCTCAAGGCCAGCGGACGCCGTCTCCCCCAATGGGCGCGCTTCGTGCTCGCCACCGGATTTCTCGCCATCGCGATTTTCCTGGCCGAGGCCGTCGGGATCATCGACCTCATCGCGGGCGGCTATGGCGCCCTTTCTTACGCCTTCATCGCAGTGGTCGTCGCGCCATTGCTGACGCTCGGCATTTTCAGGATCGCAGCGTCTGACAATCCAGTTACGGAGGAACCCCGTGTCTCTCGCCAGTCATGACGAACTCCACGGCGAAGCCGTCGCCCCGGACGGGCTCAGGGCGGTCCAGCTCAAGCCTCCCTATCTGATCTATTTCGGGGATGTCCGCGATTACGGTCACGCCAAGACAGGTCTCGGCCTGATCCAGTGGCGACGCGAGCTCTGCGCTGGGCAGTTGCGCGCTGCCGGATGCCAGGTCGATGGCGGTCTGCGCGATATGAGCGTGACCGAGGCGGCCGCCCAGGGGCTGGGCTCGATCATAATCGGCGTCGCCTCCGAGGGCGGCTCAATTCCGCGCGCCTGGGTGAAGGATCTGGCCGAAGCGGCGCGCGCCGGTCTCGATGTCGTGTCCGGCATGCATGTGCGCCTGTCAGATTTTCCGGAAATCGCCATGGCGGCGCGCGCGTCCGGCGCGCGGCTGATCGATGTGCGGACGCCGCCAAAGACCATTCCGATCGGGGTCGGGACAAAGCGCCCGGGCAAGCGACTTCTGACCGTGGGCACCGATTGCGCCGTCGGCAAGAAGTACACCGCCCTGGCGATTGAACAGGAAATGCGTCGGCGCGGACTCGACGCCGATTTCCGCGCCACCGGACAGACCGGCATCATGATCGCCGGAACGGGCGTGCCCATGGATTGCGTGGTGTCCGACTTCCTGTCCGGCGCCGCCGAGATGCTCTCGCCGGCGGCTGCGTCGGACCATTGGGACGTCATCGAAGGTCAGGGCGCCTTGTCTCATCCCAGCTTCGCCGGGGTCAGTCTGGGCCTGCTTCACGGCGCACAGCCTGATGCGCTGGTGCTCTGTCACGACCCGTCGCGCACCTATCTGCTGGGCGCTCAGGACCGTCAGGAATTTCCGATCCTGCCGATCCCGGAAGCCATCGAGCAATGCCTGACCTTCGCCCGCCGGGTGAATCCCAAAGCGCGCTTTGTGGGGCTGTCGGTGAACAGCTCCTCGCTCTCCGATGCCGAGCGGCGCGAGCTCTTTACCCGCTATGAACGCGAGACGGGCCTTCCGGTCGCCGATCCGATCCGGGACGGCACGGCCCGCATCGTCGACAAACTGCTTGAAGAATAGGACTTCCCCATGCGTTTGAGCGTGCATCGCACAAGCTGGCCCATGACGGCGCCTTTCGTCATCACGGGGCATGTCTTTGACAGTCTCGAGGCTGTGGTCGTGACCCTGGAGCGTGAGGGCGTCTGCGGATCGGGAGAGGGCGTGCCGGTCTACTATCTTCAGGAAAGCGCCGTCGAAATGCTGGACCAGATCGAGGCGGTGCGAGCCGAGATCGAGGCCGGGATCACCCGGGAAGGGCTGCTGGATCTGATGCCGGCCGGCGGGGCGCGCAACGCGGTTGATTGCGCCTTGTGGGACCTGGAGGCCAAGAGCACCGGTCAATCGGTCTGGGACATGGCGGACATCCGCCCTCAGCCGTGCCGGACGGCGTACACGCTGGGCATTCAGAAGCAGCCCGATCTCATGGCCGCACAGGCCACACGCGCTCGGGATTTCAAGCTCATCAAGATCAAGCTCGACGGCGTGGATCCGGTAGAGAGGGTCATGGCGGTGCGCAAGGCGCGCCCGGATGTCCAGATCATCATAGACGCCAATCAGGGCTTCACATTCGACATGCTGCAGTCCGTGCTCGAGCCCTTTGCGGCGCTGGGGGTGGCCATGGTGGAGCAGCCCTTGCCGCGCGGCGATGACGCGGCGCTGGAAGGGTTCAAGTCCCCGATCCCCCTGTGCGCGGATGAAAGCTGCCTGCATCGCGGCGAGCTGGCTCAGGCTCTGGGCCGCTATGACATGATCAATATCAAGCTCGACAAGACAGGCGGGCTGACGGAAGCGCTCCTGCTGGCGCGCGAGGCGCGGGCGGCGGGCAAGGGCCTGATGGTGGGCAATATGCTGGGCACATCCCTGTCCATGGCGCCAGCCTTTGTCATCGCCCAGCTCTGCGACTTCGTCGATCTGGACGGACCGCTCAATCTCAAATCCGATACTGCGCCGGCCATGCGCTATCATGAGGGTCTGGTCGAGGCGCCGACCCGGAATTTCTGGGGGTGTGCGTGACCCTGCACCCCCCCTGCCTGTTCGCGCGTGAGCGTGGGAGTGCGGCCTCATGATCGGAGCGGAGAACATCTTCGGTCTCATGGCGGCGCTTCTGGGCATATGCGCATTGGCCGCGGGTCTGGAACGCACAGCCTGGGGACGCCGCATCTCCGGAGCAGGGATCATCCTGCTGACGGCGCTGCTCGCGGCGCAGTTCGGCGTCATTCCCAGAAGCGCGCCGCTCTATGGAACGATCTGGACCTATCTGGTGCCTCTGGCGATCGCGCTGTTTCTGCTCAAGGCGGACCTGATCAAGGTCTTCACCGAAGGCGGGCGCGTCCTGATCGCGTTCCTGGCCGGGATGGCGGGCACGATCGCCGGTGCGGCGCTCGCGGCGCTGATCGTTGATCTGGGCGTCAATGAAGCCCGGATCGCCGGCGTGTTCGCCGCCACCTATACCGGCGGCTCCCTCAATTTCGTCGCCGTGGCGGAGGCGGTGGGCCTGCAGGACAGCTCCCAGCTCTCGGCTGCGCTCGCCATCGACAATATCTTCGGCGTCGGCTTCATCCTCCTGCTCAATCTTGCTGCGGGCTGGAGCCTTTTCCAGCGCTGGTATGGCTGGCGGGCGGACTGGCTTGGCGAACGCCTCCTTCCCGTAGAGGACGCAGACGCCGGCGGCGCCAGCCTGTTCGGTCTTCTGTCCGCGCTTGCGGTTTCAGCGGCGGCTGTTGCGGTCAGCGGCGCCGTTTCAACCGCGCTGGGCATCGCCAATTACGAGATGCTGGTCCTGACGGTGATCGTGACCGTCCTTGCAACACTCGGTCGCTCAGTGCTCGCAGGACTGAAGGGCGAGGACGTGCTGGCGATGATGTTCATGTATCTGTTCTTCGCCATAATCGGCGCCGGGGCGGATCTGGGCGAGATGCTGCAGGCCGCGCCGGGCATGTTCGTGATGGTGGGCTGCATCTTCGTGGTGCATGCCCTTGCGGTCCTGGCCGTCGGGCGGTTGTTGAAGTTGAACTATGCCGAGATGGTCACCGCCTCTCTGGCCTGTATCGCCGGCCCGCCCATCGCGGCGGCGATCGCAATTCTTTTCAAATGGCGAAACCTGGTCGCGCCCGGAATCCTCACGGGGATTCTTGGCTATGTGCTGGGCAATTTCGCCGGCGTGGGTCTGTTCACCCTGCTCCAGGGCGGCGCCCCATGAGCTTTCACCTGAAATGTCGGGAGGCGTTGATGTCTTTGAGAACGCACATGAAATGGCTTGGAAGCCTGGTGCTGGCGCTCAGTTGCGCCACCGCGCTGGCGCAGGAGGGCGGGGCCGATCCGCAACCGCTCGACAGCCCGGTTCCGCGTGTTGAAACGCCAGAGCCTGTCTCGCAGGGGCCGGCCAGTCTGACCCGCACCGATGTGGACGCCTGGCTGGACGGCTTCATGCCCAATGCCATGAGCGTGGCCGATATTGTCGGCGCTCAGGTTGTGGTGGTGAAGGATGGCGAGATCCTGACGGCCCGGGGCTTCGGGTACTCCGACCTCGAGGCGCGCACGCCGGTGGACGGGTCTGGAGACATGTTCAGGCCGGGCTCCATCTCAAAGCTCTTTACCTGGATCGCGGTCATGCAGCAGGTGGAAGCGGGGCGGATCGATCTCGACGCGGATGTGAACACCTATCTCGATTTCGAGATTCCCGACGCATTCGACGCACCGATCACCATGCGAAACCTGATGACCCATACGGCCGGTTTCCAGGAACGGCTTTACAACCTGATCATCGGGGATCCTGCGCTCAACCTGTCGCTGGAGGAGTTTCTCAAACAGGCGCCGCCGCCCTCACGGATCTTCCCGCCGCGTGAAACGCCGGGCTATTCCAATTACGGTACGGCGCTCGCAGGCTATATCGTTCAACGCGTCACGGGGCAGGGCTTTGAGGACTATGTGGACGAGCATGTCTTCGCCCCCATGGGCATGGAGCGGGCGACCTTCCGCCAGCCTCTGCCGGCCGAGTTCGAGCCTTTCATGGTCAATGGGTATGCCAGCGCATCTGATGGCGTGGCCCAGTATTACGAGCTGGTGCCCATGTCGCCCGCCGGATCGGTCGCCGCGAGCGGCGAGGCCATGGGCCGGTTCATGATTGCGCTGCTCGAGCGCAATCCCGAGGTCATGTCGGCGGAAACCTGGGAGCAGATGTACGAGACGCTCTACCCGCTGACGCCCCCCTTGAACGCGATGGCGCTGGGCTTCTGGCAGCTCGACAAGGGCGATTTGCGCATTCGCGGGCATGGCGGCGACACCAATTTCTTCCACTCCGACCTCAACGTCATGCTTGATGACGGCGTGGGCATCTATGTCACGGTGAACAGCACCGGGCCGGCCGGTGAAGCGGGGGCGCTGCGCTTCGCCGTGACCACGCGGTTCGAGGAACGCTATTTCCCCGAAGTCACCCAGCCGGTCGGGCCGCGCCTGGATACGGCGATGGAGCACGGCGCGCTGGTCGCCGGGACCTATGAGAGCTCGCGCACCATCGAGACCAATTTCGCCGCGATCTTGCGCTTTGCCGGTCAATCGACAATCTCGCAGAACGCCGACGGCGATCTGGTCTTTCCGCTGTTCGGCCCACCCGTGGTCTGGCGAGAGGTCGAGCCGTTCGTCTGGCGACATGTGGGCGGGTATGAACGCATGGCCGCCGTTCTCGATGAGGACGGTCAGGTCGAGTATGTGACCTTCGAGCCGGTCTCTCCGATCATGCATCTGATCCCTGCGCCCTGGTGGCGCACGGCTTCACTGGTCACCCCGGTCCTGATTCTGGCGATCCTGGCGCTTCTGTCGACATTGGCGCTCTGGCCGGTCCGCGCGATCGTGCGCTGGCGCTACAAGCGGGCCTTCCCGCTGACGGGGCGGGAGGCGCTGGCCTATCGCGCCGCTCGCGGCGGCATTGTGCTGGTCTTCGCCTTTCTGCTGATCTGGGGGCTGACCTTCCAGACCATGTTCGCGAACCTGACGGGCTTGGGTTCGGGCTTCATCAGCCAGCTCTACATCGCCATCGCCGCGCAGTTCCTGTTGTATCTTGCGCTGGCGGCGACGGTCTGGAACGCCTTCGTGGTGTGGACCAGCGCCCAGAGCTGGTTCGCCAAGCTGTGGAGTGTTGTGATCATCGCCTCGGTGGCGATGGTGCTCTTCTTCGCCGGCACGAACGGTCTGCTGAGCTGGGAGACCAGCTTCTAACTCCGCCGACCCTGGCGCGTCTGCGTTCCGCTGATCCCCCCGGCCTCCGCGCCGGGGGGATTATGCGTTCAGGCGGGCTTTGCCCGGTGCAATCGCAAGGATTTTTCCGTGCTGGAGGCTAGACTGTCCCCCAGCATGGAAGGTCAGCACATGAAGCTTGGATACGGATTGTTGTCGGGCGTTGCAGCCCTGGCTCTGACAGGTTGTGACGCCGCCCCATCCACGCCGAGGCTTGAAGGGGCGGGGCGGTCCCTGGAATTGACCCTAGCGCCTGTCGCGGCGCCGGAGGGCGCCCGCATCGATGCAGTCGAACTGACCTATGTGTTTGAAGGCGTCTCTGTCAGCGCGGGGGAGCCCTTGTTCCGCCTGCCCCTCATCGCCAGCAATGTGGACACAGTTGCGACGGTTCTTGATGAGCTCATCGCCGCGGATGATCTGGGCGAGATCCCGCTCAGCTTCGAGGATGTCGATCTGCCCGAAACCGCCGCGCGCGACGCGGTCAGCGGCGGTCCGACCCGGCAATGGATCGCGGGGCGTGACACGCAAGGCCCGGTGACCGTGCGCTATACCGTGCCTGCGGACGCCACTCTGCCCCCGCGCGGACCGGCGCCGCCCTTCGGCTTCAGCAATCAGGGTGAAGGGGTGTCCGCCGCCGGGCATGTCTTTGTCATCCTGCCGCCGGGCGATGAGCGCTATGACACGGTGATCAGCTGGGACATGAGTCAGGCGCCGGAAGGCGCGCGCGGCTTCAGCTCGCTCGGGGAAGGCCGGGTCGAGGCCTCCCAGCCGATGAGCGGGCAGGAATTGCGCATGAGCTTTTACATGGCGGGCGCGCTCGATAGCTGGCCCGAACCGACCCCGGATACCGGCTTCTTCGGGGTCGTGCAGGGTGAGCCGCCCTTTGACGGACAGGCGCTGCTAGGCTGGGCGGGCGAGCTTTACGAGGACTATGCCGGTTTCTTCGGTCAGGAGGAGACGCCCACTTACGGGGTCTTCATCCGCTACAACCCGATCAATGGCGGGGGCGGGGTGGGTCTGCACCATTCCTTCGTGCTGACCTACAAGGAGGACAGCACCGATGTGGCGGCGCTCCAGTCCACGCTGGCCCATGAAATGTTCCACACCTTCCAGCCCTTCATTGCAGAGCCGGGGGGGCTTGAATCCTCCTGGTTCGGCGAAGGTCTGGCGGTGTTCTATCAGGCGCGGCTGCCCTTGCGGTTCGGCATGCTGAGCCCGGAAGACTTTCTTGAAGACCTGAACTTCCATGCCGGGCGTTATTATACGAGCCTGATGGCCACGGCGCCCAACTCTGAAGTGCCCGCGCGCTTCTGGGCCGATACCCGTATCCGGACGCTGCCCTATGACCGCGGCATGCTCTACTTCGTCACCATCGACCATGCCGTGCGCGAGGCCAGTGAGGGCGCGCGTTCGCTGGATGACCTGATGCTGGAGATGCTGCGCCGCGCGCAAGCGGGCGAAACCCTGACCAATGCCGTATGGGAAGAGGTCCTGGAAGCGGAGCTGGGGGATGCGGCGGTGACCGAATTCCGCAATTTCCTGGAGGGCGAAATGCCGGTTCCGGCCTCGGACGCCTTCGGTCCCTGCTTTGAGCGCACCACCCGTCCCATGCGACGTTACGAGCTGGGCTTTGATACCGCGGTTCTGGCCGAACCCACCCGCATCATTCGTGGACTGGAACCAGGGACAGCGGCGGCTGAAGCCGGTCTCCAGAACGGGGACGAGATTGTCCGCCCGGTGCCGCAGGATGCGCTGCAGGGTGATCAGGACGCGCTTTTGACGCTGGACATCCGCCGCGGGGAAGAAACCTTCACGGTCACGTATTCGCCGCGCGGCGAAACCGTGGACGCCTATCAGTGGGTGCGTGTCGAAGGCGTGCCGGCGCGCACCTGCGGTCTTTGAGGGCGGCCGACCGATTGCGGAACGTCAGACGACTTTGCGCAGACGGGTCTCTCGATACAGTTCAAGGCCTTCGCCGAAACGCGTCAGGGCGTCTTCAAGCTGGGCCGGGTCCTGCATGAAGCCCAGCCGCACATGTCCGGCCTGACCAAAGAGCTCGCCCGGCGCAACGATGACGTTGTTGTGCGCCATCAGCCAGTCCGAGAAGGCGTGGGTGTCTTCGATGTCGCTGAGCTTGAGAAAGGCGACGCAACCGTGCTCGGGCCGTTCGCCCTCGACCCAGCCTGCATCACGCCAGCGGCCGAGATGGTGATCCATCACAGGCCTGGCGGCGACTGACAGCCCCTGGACATAAGCATCAAACCGGTCGCTCCGTTCCAGCACCAGAGCCGCCATGGCGTGACCGAGCTTGGAGACGCCAAAGGCGTAGTGGTCGTTGTAATGGCGCAGGGTCCGAAGCGCCTCGCCGGACGCGATGATCCAGCCGCAGCGAAGCGTGCTCAGCCCGTAGATCTTGGTCAGCGAGCTGATGGTGATGAGGCGCTCCGAACGCTTCGCGCTGATGGAGGTGCGGTTCCGGAGCGGGCCATAATCGCGATAGACCTCGTCCACCACGACCCAGAGCCCCTTGGCCTCTGCAAGTCGGGCGAGGGCGTCAAGTTGCGCCTCCGGTACGGGATGACTTGAAGGATTGTGCAGATCGGAGATGACGATCATGCGGGTTTTCGGCGTCAGCGCGTTTTCGAGCGCCTCAAGATCAAGCGTGAAGCGGGGGGCGAGACGGGAAAAGTGTGAGACCTGGAGATGGTTGGCCGACGCCAGACTGTCGAACAGCTCGAAGCGGGGCGTTTCCACCAGCACATGATCGCCGGGCTCCAGCAGGGCCCGGTAGACCGTGTGGAGTCCTTCGGTCGCCCCGGTGGTGCAGATGATGGCCTCTCGGGCCACGTCATAGCGTCGCGCCAACGCAGCGACCGTATACGGATTGCCGCCAATGAAGGCGCTCGCATAGCGCGAGGTCAAAGGCTCCCGGAACGCTTCGGAAACCAGCTCCTGAACGAGAGCTTTCGGTTCCGGCACCGCACTGTCAAACAACGCCAGGGCGTCGCGAGGCTCCCGAGAGAGCCTGTCGATCATGCTGCGTATCCACGACGCATAGTCCATGCCGTCTGTACTTCCTGCTGATGTGCAGCCGCTGTCGCCGAGGCCTTCACCCTCCGTTTTCTATCGGAGGGCTGGAGGCTTTTTTATGTGATCCGCGGCGCGGCCTCTGAGCGGGCCGCATAAAAGTTTCCTGCGTCATGTCAGGGAGATGACAGTCCCGGAGACGCAGAGCGCAATCGGGAGCGCCCCCTGGAGGCGCTCCCGTCACTGTCAGCTAGAAGCGATAATTGGCGCCGACGAACCAGCGACGTCCAAGGATGTCGCCATAGCTGAGCGAGGGGTAGGACGGCTCTTCATCAGTGAAGTTGATGACGCCGGCCCGCAGGCTCAGATCCTCGGTCAGCTGGTAGATGCCCGAGATGTCATGGGTGATGTTGGAGTCCAGCACCGGGTTGGGATTGTTCTCGATATTCGCGCCCGGCGCGGCGAGCGACTGATCAAGATAGTAGGCCTGATAGGTCATGCGCAGCGGACCGCGGGTCCAGGCTGCATCAAACCGGCCCACCCATTCGGGCTGATCAACCGTGCCGTCAGTGCGGATGAAGGTCGACCCCGTGGCCGAGGTGGTCAGGAGGCTCGTATGGGTCGCCTGCAGACCCAGGCTCAGCTGGCCCGGATCGAAGCTGGTGAACCAGCTCTCGAGCGGAACCTCGTACTGGGCGTAATAGACCTCGCCCTCATAGCGGATCTCACCCGCGTTCACCGTGGTCGTGCGGCCGGCCACCACCGTGCCTGCCGGGCTGGCGCCATCCGCCGCCGCCAGACGGGTAAAGGCGGCGCAGATGTCGGCCGGCTGATCCACGCTGTCATAGCAGGTCGCCATGAAGTCTTCAGTGGTGAAGGCGGACAGGCCATCGGTGAGGTCGATTTCGATCCGGTCCACGGTCAGGGTCAGACCCGGAATGAAGCTCGGCTCGAATACGAAGCCATAGGTCCAGGTGTCGGACACCTCGTTCTTGAGCTGACTGTTGCCGCCCGTGGTCACGTAGGTGAGCGAGAAGTTCTCGGCCGGGTTCTGGAAGCTGGCGAGGTCGCCATAATTCGGGTTTGCGGCCCATTCCGCTTCGCAATTGGCGCGGCGTACGGCCGGATTGGGGCCGCCATCAATGCGGTCTGCATCACACGGATCGATGCCCGAATTGCTCAGCTCGACGCTTGTCGGCGCAAACAGCTGGGTCAGCGTCGGCGCCCGGAAGTTCCGGCTGCGGGACGCCCGCACCATCAGGTCCTCGCTGATCCGCCAGCGCAGGCCCGCGCCCCAGACGGTCTCGGCATCGGTGATGGAATTGTCCACATAGCGGAACGAGCCGGAGAATTCGAGTTCCTGCACGAAAGGCAGGGTGAAATCGCCGCCCACCAGCGGGGCCAGAAGTTCGAGGGAGGCTTCGTGCGTCTTGTAGTCGCCGTCCTGGGGTTCGACCTGAGTGCCCGTGCCCACAAGCCCCAGCCGGTTGGCCTCAAGCGGGGTGAACTCCGCATCCTCGGAGCGATGCTCATAGGCGAGCACATAGTCCACCGGACCGGCAGGCAGATCGAACAGGGTGCTGCCGATGGTCGCCAGGAAGTCGAACTGACGGTTGGTGAAGTCCTGGCCGGTTCGGGCCGACACATAGTTCTGCGCTTCGGCCGAGATATTGCCGAATCCGAACGGGTTGAGCGGCGCACAGGCCGGATCGTCATTGCTGGCGTCAGCATCGGCGTTGATGGCGCAGACAATCTCGCCAGAACCGTTCCGTACGGCGTTGAGCGCATTGTTCATGTGGGCGTTGTTCGCGCCCCAGGAGCGGATCTCGCCCTCGACGCCGGCGTACGAGCCCGACAGGGTCCAGTAGAAGTCGCGATCCGCCATCACGAACTCGCCTTCGGCGCCCAGCATGGCGCGCCAGGTGTCGGTGGTGTGGGTCTGGCGATTTTCCGGGAACAGCTGACCGTCAAAATGCTTGGACATCCACATGGGCGCGCCGAAGGCGAAGCCGGGATTGACCTGGCTGAGCGCCGCAATGGCGTTGTCGGTCAGGAAGGGGTTGTTGATCGTGAACATGATCGGCCCCGAGCCGCTGGCCGCGCTGTTCAGCACGGTGCGGGAAGCGCCTTGCGGACGCTCTTCGGCCTCTGTGGAGGAGTACATCAACTCACCCGTCAGGCGCAGGGTCGGAGAGACGTCGTAATGGCCGATGACATTGGCCGCCAGGCGCTCGACGCCCGTGCGAAGACCGGCCAGATCGCTGTAGCGGAAGCCTTCGCCGCCTTCGGCGAACGGAATGCCCAGAATGTTGCCCGGATCATAGGGGATCACGTCGCCATTGGCGCCGAACTGGATCGGGCTGCCGTTCAGGCGCGCCAGGAAGTTCGGGGGCGGAGCCGGCGTGGTGTAGATCACGCCATTGGTGTTGAAGTTCCAGAAATAGGCCGGGATCAGCTCACGCACGGACGGAATGCCGTCATTGGGACCGGTGTCGAGCGGATTGCCCTGGGTGATGCGCGACAGGTTGGAGCGCGGGCGATCCGAGAACTGCAGGCTCGGGGTGTCCGACCATTCCAGATTGAAGGCGATATTGCCCTGGCCATCGGCGAAGTTCGTGCCGCCGGTGACGCGGATCGCGGGCTGCTCGTAATCATTATACTCCCAGGAGTCGCCGTATTGCAGGTCGATCTCAAGGCCTTCGAAATCATCGACCAGAATGTAGTTCACCACGCCGGCGATGGCGTCAGAGCCATAGACGGCCGCGCCGCCGCCCTGGACGATCTCGACCCGTTCGATCAGGCCGGTCGGGATGATGTTGGCGTCAACCTGCGCATCGCCAAGGCCGCTGGAGGTTGTCACGAAGCGGCGTCCGTTCACGAGGCTCAGCGTGCGGCCGGCACCCAGACCGAACAGAGACGGGTATTGCTGACCTGAGCCGCTGGAATTGCCGCTGCCGTCAGCCTGATTGAGCTGCGGCGCCATGGAGGGAATGTCGTTGAGCGCGTCTGCAGCGCTCAGATAACCACGGTCCTCGATAGTCTGGGCGCCGATCTCCGCGACCGGCGCAGGCGTCGAGGACACCGAGCGGCGAATGCGCGAACCGGTGATGACGATGATTTCGGCTGAAGTCGCATCTTCGGCTTCGCTGTCGGTGTCAGTTTGCGCCAGAACGCCGGGCGCGGCGCCCAGTACGAGGGCTGTCGCCAGCGCGCTTGTCGCATACAGCCGTTTCAGAGTGTGACGTTTCATACTGCTTCCCCATTAGGCTTTTGCTTGCACCCGGTCCTTTGATTGTTGTGCTGACCTGGGTCCGTCCTGAATTCCAGTTTCATGCATGAGGCGCGAAATATTTAGGCGTTCTGGGGGAGCCGGAGGTTAAAATGAGGAGGGTCTATGCGCTGTTCTGATTGAAGCGCGCAAAATTTCGCCTGAGATGACAGGCGTGCGACATCGGTATGGCGCAAAAGAAAACCCCGCAGATATCCGCGGGGTTCTCTCTGCTGGGATGTCATCGGTTCAGAGCGGACACTCGTCCTCGTCGACACTATCAACGCGGGTCCAGGTGTAGACCGTCGTCGGTTCGCCGCGTGGCAGGTATTCCAGGGTGAACTGTTCCTCGCCGCGTCCCACCGATAGGGTCAGCGTCCGGCCTGGATCAGATTGCACCGCCTCCAGCGCGACAGGCTCCAGGATACGGTCGCCATTCCGCAGTCCGGCCGCTTCAGCGGTCGAACCTTCGATCAGACCCGAGACGATGCGGTCCTCGCTGCTCAGGGTGGCGGCGTCAAAGCCAAGCTGGAAGACGCGGCTCGGCGTCTCCTCTCGCGTGAAACAGGGACCGAATGCGTTTGAGGGCGGGATCTGGATTGCCCCCGCCATCATCTCCTGAAAGCGCGTTCGAGCCTCATCGCCGAGTTCTGCGGCGATGAGGTCTTCCCAGACTTCGGGTGTAAAGGGTTCGCCTGCCTCACGAATGGCGTCGATCTGGAAGAAGATGTCATCCATGCTCCGCTCGCCCTGGCTGGCTTCGCGGATGCGCGCATCCTCGCCGGCGAAATACATGGATCCACGATCATAGGGCAGGGTGCGAACCCGGGTGTCGCGCCAGAACAGATATGGAATCTGATCGTTTGGCAAATCATTGATCGCATTTGTGTAATAGCGCCGAGCGTGCTTGTTCACATCCTCGATGAAGGCATCCGGGCTCAACAGGCCGTACTTCAGCGGCACCCGACGTGTATAGAAGACGTTCATGCCTTCGGAGAACCAGGAGGTGGCTCCGGGCGGTCCCGCAACGCCGCCAATCCACTTGTGGCTCATTTCGTGGATGATCGTGATCGCGATGTCATCGAGATTGGCCGTGTCCTGAGGATAGGACAGCATGAAGGAATTGGTGAGTCCTGCGCCGCCGCCGCCCGGATAGGGGTTCGGGCGGGACATGAAGGTGTAGGGTTCGGGGTTCTCGATACCGAAGAAATCGAGCTGCGCCTCATAGACCTCTTCGGACCAGGGCATGGTCTCGACCGGATCAAAGGGAGGTTCGCCGATCCAGTAGGCGCTGAACGGGTGATCTTCTCCGTCCGTGGGGTAGCGGCCCACAGGTCCCGCCATGTAATAGGCGGTCGAAAGCTGTCCGGGAGGGCCTTTCAGCTCGGTTCGGTTCCGTCCGAAACTTGAGACGCCAATTGAGTTTTCAGGCATCTCGCTCAGATCCCAGTCGATCGTGATGTCGAAAGGATCCTGGGTGTCCGGCGTCACCAGGAAAGTCACGCCCGCGCCTGTGACCACAGTCTCATTGAGGCGCAAGTCAAAGGGCGGCCCGGCTCCCAGCGTCGGCGGGACCAGCTGGATCGGCGCGCGATAATGCACCGTGATCGGACCGACAGTGTCGCGGTCAGCCAGCCAACGCCGGAAATAGATGAAGTTATTGGGATCGGCGGGATTGTCATCGCGGCTCAGCGGGATCGGACCGTTTGCGTCGGATGCTTCCACAGGCGCCACATCGCCCTCTCCATAAGGCGCGCCCAGAACGCCGGCGAAGATCGCGGGCGAGGTCAGGAAGGGCTCGCCCGCCGCAAAGCTCTGGCCGTCTATCTCCACCGTCACATCCACAAAGGCCTCTGAGGACAGGCCGCCGGGCATGAGGGTGACGGTCATGTCTGGAAAGTCTGGCCCCGCTTCGGTTTCAGGCGCGGTGGAGGGCGGGTTCTGCAGGGCGTCTGCGCAACCGGCGAGGAGCGCCAGGCTCGTCGCCGCCACGCCAAGCGCCCCCAGACGCGTCTGTGTCACATTAGCCATTCAACGTCTCCTCATTCGTCTTGTCCGCCCCGGTGGGACGTTTGCGCCAGTCTATCGAGCAGTGTGCGGAAGGATTTGCCGAATCGTCCGGGTCGAGCGGCTTTTTTATGCCGATGCGAGGGCTGAAGTCCGGGCGGACGCCCCTCTCTATGCGGGCCAGGCGCAGCCATCTGAATGGCGAAACTCTTCCCGAATTCAGCGTGTGGCGCATTCATTATGCGCTCACGGCATCTGCCGGGCTTGAATTGGCATGAATTAGGGGAGGAAGCTGGCCTATCCTGTGGGACATCAGCGAGCAGCGCCAAAGACCAGGCCGGGGAGATCACCATGAACGCAGCACACAAGGGTGTCCGTCTGACGCGTCGCGCCTGCCTGGTCGGGGCGGGCGCTGCGCCTTTGGCGGCCAGCGCCGCCGGCAAGGCCGCGGCAAAGACCCTGAAGAACACCGGCGCGCTGCCTGATCATGACGAGTTCGGGGACATTCAGGGCGTCTATCTCAATTCCGGCTCGGTCCATCCCTTCAGCCGCGGCGCCCGCCGTTCCGTAGAGCGCTTCCTGCAGTCGCGCAGCATGAGCGGGGAGCCCGAAGGCTACAGCATGAACCAGATGCGCGACAGCGTGCTGGCGCGCTATGCGGCGCTGATCAATGCCGAGGTGTCTGAAGTCGCCTATGTGTCCAGCACGTCGGCGGGCGAGGCGCTGGTCGTCAAGGCGCTGGGTCTGCCGCAACGCGGCGGACGCATCGTCACGGACGCCCTGCACTTCTTCGGCTCCTTCCATCTTTATAACGAGTTGAGCGCTGCGGGCATGGATGTGGTCATCATCCGTCCCCGCGAGGATCACCAGATCCATCTTGAGGACATGGCCGCCGCCATGACCAATGACACGGTGCTGGTGGCGGTGTCGGCCATCTCCACCATCAACGGTTTCCAGCATGACCTCGCCGCCGTCGCCGAAATGGCCCATGCCCATGGCGCGAAGGTCTATGTGGACGCGATCCACGCGATCGGGGCGGTTCCCTTTGACGTTCGGGCCAGCAATATCGATTTTGCCGCAGGGTCCAGCTTCAAATGGCTGATGGGCGATATGGGCCTGGGCTTCGCCTATATCCGCCAGGACCTGATCGCTGAGGTTCAGCGCCCCTGGGCGGGCTATCACCAGCTCGCCAGTTTCGCCAGTCATGTCTACCCCTATGACGCGCCGGGCGACGTCGCCTTCGAAACGGGCGCGCGGGAGGACGCGACGGGCCTCTTCGCCATGGGCACCTTCTCAAATACCGGCGTCGCGCATCTGGACTGGTCGCTCGATTACATCAGCCGTCTCGGCGTTGAGACCATTCAGGCGCATCGCCAGCCGCTGATCGAGAAGGCCCGCCGTGAAATGCCGCGACTGGGCTTCGAGCCGCTGACGGCGGAGGACAGCACCGGACCGCTGATCAGCTGGGCGCGTGAAAACGCGCGCGCCGAGCTTTATGAGCGCCTGGCTGCGGCGGGCGTGGAGGTGTCACTGTCGCGTCACCGGCTTCGCATCTCGCCTTCCGTCTTCAACACAGAGGCGGATATCGACCGGGTCCTGGAGGCGCTGTCTTGAGGACTGCGCCCCTGTTTTTCGATGCTCAGACGGTCGCCGAGACGCTTGACTATGCCAGCTGCATGACTGCGCTGCGCCCCGCGATGATTGCGCTCTCCACGGGGGCGGACAATCCTTTGCTGCGCAGTTTCATAGGGTTGGGCGAGGGGCGGACCTTCGCCCTGATGCCGGGCAATCTGGGCGAACTGGGCTTCGGCGCCAAGCTTGTCAGCGTGTTTCAGACCGAGCAAGGCAAGACCCATGAGGGTCTGGTCATCCTGTTTGACGCTGAAACCGGCGCGCCGGTTTGTGTGGCGGATGGCGGCGCAGTCACGCGCATCCGCACTGCGGCCATGAGCGCGCTCGCCACTGATGTCCTGGCAAGACCCGATGCGCGCCGCCTTGCGCTTCTGGGCGCCGGGGCGCAGGCGCGCGCGCATGCCGAGGCGCTGATGAAGGTGCGGCCGTTTGAGGCCATCGTTCTCTGGGCGCGAAACCCGGATCAGGCCCGCGATCAGGCCAGGGCGCTTGAGGCGCAGACCGGCGTCGCGGTTCAAGTCGCAAATACTGCAGAGGCCGCCGTCACGGGGGCGGATGTCATTTGCACCGTCACGGGCGCCCGCGATCCAGTGCTGTCGGGCGACTGGGTGCAACCGGGCGCGCATATCAATCTGGTCGGATCGTCCGGACCGATGGCGGCGGAAACGGACGCCGCCCTATTGCTGAAATCCACCGTGTTTCCCGATCACCGCCCGCATGTGATCGCCCATGGCGGCGAGGTGCTGCGCGCGGTCGAGGCGGGACAGTACGCCACAGATCAGCTGGGACCGGAGATCGGTCAGGTGCTGGCCGGGGACAAACCGGGGCGCCAGTCGGATCAGGAGATCACGGTCTACAAGTCGCTGGGGCACGCCGTTCAGGATCTGAGCGCCGTGGCCTGGATATACAAAACGCATGGGGAGAGCTGAATGAGTAAGGACGATCAGCTGAGGAAAGGCGTTGGCCTCTTCCCGGTCATTGCGCTGGGCCTGGGCACGGCGATTGGCGTGTCGATCTTCTCGGTCATCGCCCCGGCCACCGCGCTGGCCGGCCCGGCCATGCTGCTCTCGGTCGTGCTGGCCGCGGTCCCCATGTTCGTCATTGCGGTCACCTACGCCTTCATGGGATCGGCATTGCCCGCGTCGGGCGCGTCCTATGAATGGCCGCGGCGCTTCGTGTCCGAAAAGCTCGCCTTCATCATCGTCTGGCTGCGGATCGCGGGGAATGTGGGCGCCATGTTCATCCTGGCGCTGGTGCTTGTCAGATACCTGTCCTTCCTCGTGCCGCTGCCGACCAAACTCACCATGGCGGGCCTGTTCGTGCTGGTGTTCGGGCTCAACATTCTGGGCGTCTCGATCGCAGCGACGGTGCAGACCGCGCTGATGGTGGTGCTGGTGGGGTTCTTCGCCATCTTTGTCGGGTTCGGCGGCACAGGCGTTCAGCCTGACGCCTTCAGCCCCTTCCTGGGCGGCGGATGGAGCGGTGTGTTCGCCGCCATCCCGTTGCTGGTGGGGCTGTTCTTCGGTATCGAAGCGGCGACGGAAGTCGGCGGCGAGGTGCGAAACAGCCGCCGCAACATTCCGCTCGGCATCGCGCTGGCGATCAGTACGGCCGTGGTGGTCTACCTCCTGGTCGGTGGAGTGACGCTGGGTCTTCTGGGCGTTGAACGCCTCGCGGCAAGCGAAACGCCTATCCTCGACGCCATGGCCGAACTGGTCGGCCGCGATCTCGCTCAACCCATTGTCGCACTGGCGGCGGTCGCGGCGATCGGCACGTCTCTGAACGCGCTTGCCATGGGCTTCAGCCGTTCGCTCTACGCCATGGGGCAGAGCGGGGCGCTGCCGTCGGCGTTGGGGCGTGTGCATCCGCGTTTCGGCACGCCCTATGTGGCGCTGGCGACCATGTTCGTCGCCTGCATTCTGGGCCTGTTCATGCCGACCAGCCTCGCGCCGCTCTTTCTGGCGGTGAATATCCCGACCTTGCTGAAATTCTGCACCACCTGCCTGTCATCCATCGTGGTCGTCCGCACCCGACCGGAGCTCTATGAAAGCGCCGGTTTCAAGCTGGGCAAGGCCGCCACCCAGATCTGGGCGGTGCTGGGCATGGTGATGGCGCTGCTCGTCACCGCACTGGGCGTCTCCACCGACTGGCGGCCCTATCTGGCGCTGAGCCTGTGGGGGGTGGTGGGCGTCGGCGTCTATCTGATGCGCCCGCTCTGGACCAAGGAGACCTCTCATGACGCTGTTTAAGCGATCCATTCTCGCAAGCGCTGCGCTCACTCTCGCACTCTCGCTTGAAACAGCCTGCGCGCAACAGATTGAGCTCGGCCAGACGGCGCAAACCACGCATGAAGGCGTCTTCCACGGTGAAGCTGTCGCCTATGACGCGCTCGTGGAGACCTATCTGCTGTCCGGACCGGATGGTGAAACGGCGGGCCGGCTTGTGACCACCAGCTATGTGGCGCAGGGCGCAGGCGATCCGGCGGAGCGCCCGGTGCTGTTTCTGTTCAATGGCGGGCCCGGCGCCTCCACCACGCCGCTTCATCTGAGCGCTTTCGGGCCCATGCGCCGGTTCGGCGACGGCGAAACCGCCTATATGCAGCCCAACCCGGACAGCCTTCTGGATACAGCCGATCTCGTCTTCATCGATCCGGTGGGGACGGGCTTCTCCATCCCTGAAGCCGAGGAGGACGGCGCACAGTTCTGGAGCCGGGAAGGGGATGCGCTGTCGGTGGCGGCGGTGATCGAGCGCTGGCTGGACCGCCATGGCCGTACGACCTCGCCTCGCTATGTGCTGGGACAGTCCTATGGCACGTTGCGCGCCGCGGAGATCGCCCGACTGGCCCCTGAACTGGAACTGGACGGAATTCTCCTCTTCGCGCTTGTCCCTGACAGGGCGGAGGGCGACGTCTCCTACGCGCTCAGCTTTCCGAGCATGAGTGCGGCGGCCTGGTATCATGACCGGATCGACCGGGAGTGGCGCAGCGGCTCTGATGTCTTTGAAGAGGCGGTCGCCTACGCCCGGACCCGCTATCTGCCTGCGCTGGCTCAAGGTGACGCGCTCAGCACAGCGGACGAGGACGAGATCGCAGAGGCGCTGTCCAGCTTTGTCGGTCTGACCGCGGACTACATCCTCGAAAAGGATCTCCGGCTGAGCAATGAGGACTTCATGTTCGAATTGCTGGCCGATGAGCGCCTGCGCACGGGGCAGCTGGATGCGCGCGCCACGCGGCGCCTCGATGCGCCCGCCCAGCGTCCGCCCTATGACGATCCGGGCCTGAGTTATCACCCCGGTGAGCCTTCAGAGCCCGAAGGCGAGCCCGCCTTCAGCTTTGACGCAGCGGCCTATCCCTCGATCGTCGAGGCCTATTACGACGAAGTGTTGGGATTTGATCCGGAGCGGCCCTATCGCGCGCTCAATCTCGAGGTGAATGCGGCGTGGGATCATCAGGGCTGGCGGCCGGCCATTCCCTATATCGCGACGGCGATGGACAATGATCCCCGGTTGCGGGTGTTCTGGGCAGCCGGAATCTATGACCTCTCCACCCCGGCCTTCGGTGGGCGCTACGCGCTTGAGCAGGCCGGCATACCCGCAGACAGGCTGACCGCCGCCTACTTCCCGGCCGGTCATTCCGTCTTTGTCGGTGAAGAGAACCGCGCGCTTCTGGGCGAGGCGGTGCGCGCCTTCCTGACCGCGGAGGACTGAGGCGGCAGCCTGCGCGGCCCTAGAAAGGTTGTGCAGGCACGCCCAGTTCTTGCGCTTTCATTTCGAGATAGCGGCCACACACCAGGTCCTGGACGATATGGCCGAGCGATTTGTAGGCGGTGATCGTATCGCTGTCAGGACGGCCGCAGAGCTGGCCGTCATAGACCTCGCCGATTTCCCCAACCACATGGGCGTCACTGATGCGCCCGGACGCCCTGGCGTTCAGGAATTCCGCCCCCTGCGCCAGCACGCCCTCGCGGTGGTCGGCGACGAAGTAGCTTTGCGCCACCAGATCCTCATCGACCTCGACGGGGCCGGCATAGCTTGAGCCGACAATGTTGATATGGGCGCCGGGCGACACCCAGGCGCCCTTCACCACCGGGGTTTGAGAGGCGGTGACCGTGCAGATGATATCAGCCTGTTCGACCGAGGCGCGGATGTCGTCGCTGGCCTTGAGGTCCAGCCCTGTCCGTCCGCGCAGCGTGTCCGCCAGCGCCTGGGCCTTGTCGATATTGCGGCCTGTGATGATCACCTGTTTGAGCGCACGCACCTTGGAGATGGCGAGGACGTGGGAGGCGGCCTGTTCGCCATAACCGACCACGGTCAGGCGTTCGGCGTCGTGGCGCGCCATGGCGTTCGTCGCCGCCGCACTGGCCGCGCCTGTCCGGATGGAGGTGACCTCTCCGGCATGCACCAGCGCCGTTGGTTCGCCGGTTTCAGGGTTGAACATCAAGATGCCGCCCTGATGGGATTGGCGGCCCCGGTCGGCATTGCCGGGAAAGACGCTGACCAGCTTGGCCCCGAAGGCATCCGAGGCTCCCATGGCGCCGGGCATCACACCGAACATCCGGCTGTCGGCCATGCGCAGGATCGAGCGCAGGGGCTGGATGCTCTGTCCGCGCGACAGAGCGATCATGCCTTCATGCATCAGCGCGATCGTTTCCTCATAGGTGAGGTGTTCGCGCACGAAATCCTGTCCGATCACTCTCACTGGGTCGCTCCCGGCAAGGTGACAGGCTCCGCGAAGGGCTGGATGCCAAGGGCGCGATGGATCTCGGCGGGCAGATAGGCGACGCCATCCTTCATCACGAGGCGGATCTCGCGAATGTTGGAGATGTCTTCCAGCGGATCGTTCGGGATCAGGAAGAAGTCCGCTCTTTTGCCGATCTCGATGCTGCCCAGCCAGGCGTCGCGGCCCAGATAGCGTTCCGCTTCCAGCGTCGCCAGCGCCAGCGCTCGCGCCGGGCTGAGGCCCGCCTCAACATAAAGCTCCACCTCGCGCAGGGCGGGGAAGCCATAGGCGGAATCCGTTCCGGGCAGCAGCTGCACGCCGCGCTCGTCCAGAAGCTTCATCGTATCGAGAAGGCTCTGGAAACCGTTGCGGTATTCCGCATCAGTCTCGTCGCTGTCTATGGTCACGAAGGCGCGGCGGCGATTGCGCTGAAAGCCGATGGGCATGTGATCGGCATGGCCGGCCGCGGCGCTCGGGAACTCGCCCGACCGGCTGAGCATCAATAGTTCGAGCGTGACCGCGGTCGTATCGAGCGCCGTGCCATGCTCGACCATCAGATCAACCGTGTGCTGGACCTTGTCGCTCTGAAGGTCGAGCGTCGCTGCGCGGCGCATGCCGGTCAGGCGGATCGGGGTGCGTGTGTCTTCGTCGGCTTCCAGCAACCAGCCCAGCATCAGCTGATTGATGTGGGAGATGTCGTCATACCCGGCCTCGATGGCGTAATCGGGCGTCACGAAGGCGGGGACATGGCCCGTCACGCCAAGACCCCAGGCATGGGCTTCGGCGATGACGGGCGCGATCCAGTCGCCGGGCAGGGAGTTGTAGATCTTCACCTGCCAATAGCCGTGGCTGGCGTACCAGCGCACCGCATCCAGCGCATTGTCCAGCGTGTCGGCGATGATGCCGGTGCGCACCGAATAGGGGGAGCGGCCTTCCAGCATGCCGTTGCGGACGGTGCGCGGCCCGGCCAGTTCGCCCGCATCAATGCGATTGATGAGGCGGATCAGTCCTTCGGGATCATTGCCCATATCGCGCACGCTGGTGACGCCCGCGGAGAGATAGCGCAGCCCGGTGGCGGTGCTGATATGGGCGTGCATGTCATGAAGGCCGGGAACCAGAACGCCGCCTTCGCCATCGATGAGCTGATGGTCCTCGCCGATCCAGGCGGCGTCATCCGGCTGCACGCCGACAATCTCTCCCTCGAACACCGTGACGGCGGACAGGCCCGTCAGCGCGCCAGCCTCCGGATCGAACAGGCGCACATTGCGGATCACCACCGGCGTGTCGAACCGATGGGCCAGCTGCTCCTGCAGCGCTTCCTGATGCTGCACATCGAAGTCCGAGCGCAACCGGGCCAGTTGCGGCGCCAGGTCCGCGTACTCCTCAAGAATGGTCATGCCCGACAGGTTGGCGATCAGGCGGAGATCTGAGTCCATCACCACATAGCTGGCGTCGAGATTGAGCCCGGTCAGGCGATAGACCGTGGCGTCCTCCAGCCCTTCGATCGGGGCGTCGAGCGGGACAGGCTCCACCGTCAGCTCGCCTGCGGGCGCGACGGGCAGGCTGTCGCCATCGCTCGCCAGCACGGCGCGGACATACATCCCCTCGCTCCAGGGGCTGTCATCGGCGGCGATATAGAGACGGGGTTCGCTGACCTCGATCGAGCCGCTATCGGACTGGCTTGTCCAGCTCAGCGTGTCGCCGGACTGGATCAGGGTTTCTTGGACGGGATCGCCGAACAGCGAATGTCCTTCGATGGTCCAGCTTAACGGGATGCCGTCTGCGTTGAGGGTCAGCGTCTGATGGTTGCCTGGCCCCCGCCCGTTATTGTCCACGTCATAGTCGATCTCGACCTGATCGCCGGTCCGGGTCGCCTGAAGATAGCCCACCTGTTCGA
>NZ_DJIQ01000028.1:6104-9627 GCF_002433705.1 Oceanicaulis sp. UBA6590 | reverse complement strand
CCTGTTCGCCCGCCGCGATGACCACATAGGAGTCTGTCTCAGGCGCCTGGGCCTGAGCGGGATGGGAGGACAGCGAGACAAGAAGAGCGGTGACGCTGAATGTGACGAGGGACAGGCGCATGAGCGGAAAACTCCGTTCTGTAAACACGGCGCCTGAGGGCGCTTCATGCAAACTAGCGCGCTTGTAGTCGATAATTATTCCAAACGTAGTTCTTGGTGCGAGAGGTTGGGGAGAATTTTGCCATGATCCCGGTCAAAAGCGACCGGATCAAGTCTCGGAAATATGAACGGGGAGGGCCGTCGTATTCTTCATCTGCGAGAGCGCCACGATGGAGCTGACATCCTCGACGCCGGGCAGTTTCAGGATCGTATTAAAGATAAACTCTTGATACCATTTGATATCCGGGGCCACGACCTTGATCATGACATCGCGCTCGCCCAAGATGGAATAGCATTCCACAACTTCCGGAATCGACATTACGCCACGCACAAATTTTTGCCGGTCGGCGTCCGCAAGGTAGGAGATTTTCAGCTGGGCGAAGACGTGCAGGTGCACACCCAGCTTCTCCGGATCGAGCAGCGCGACCTGGGCGCGGATATAGCCTTCCTCGCGAAGACGCTGGATGCGTCGCCAGCAGGGCGATTGTGACAGGCCCACACGATCCGCGAGCTCGGCGGTGGAGATGGAGCAGTCCTTCTGGAGCTGCTCGAGAATGCGCACATCAATGGCGTCGAGCTTCTGGCTCATTGCATCACTCCCCTGTGCTTGCGCATGCGTCATTCGGATCGTGACGCATTCAAAGGTGAAACTTCAGTGTTTCATCGTCAGGGCGATTAAACAATTTGCCAGAGCCGAAAACAACAGAATTTCAAACCTGAGCTATCGGCTCAGGAATGCGCGCAAATCCGCTGTCATCGCCGCCAGCGCTTCGGGGTTGGTGTAGGCCATATGCCCGCCCTCATACTCGGCGATGAATACCCGACCCTGACCGCCTTCCAGATGATCCGCCAGATACCGTGCGGGCCCCAGCGTGGTGGTGGTGTCGTAAATCCCGGTTCCGATCAGCACGCCGAACGTCTCAGACGCCGCCAGAGCAAGCTCCAGAGAGGATGCATAATCATAGTCGTCAAACGGGCCGCCCATTCCGCCGGTCGGCAACCAGCGCCAGTCCGAGGCATTGGCCGCATACCAGGCGTAGTCTTCCATGGGCAGGCTGACATTCAGGGTTTCGGTGAAATGCGCGCTCAGCGCCTGGGGCACCCAGCTGGCGACCGGAGCGAACGGGTCAGCGGGGCGTTCGCCCGCCGCCGGCGCATCGCCGACATAGCGCGCATCATAGACGGCGAGACGCTGGTCTTCGTCTGCCAGCAGAACGCCCCGGAACGCCGCCTTGGTGATGGCGAGGCGATGGGTGAGGAAATAGTCCGCCGGCACGCCTGTATAGGCTTCAAGCTGTGCGGCGATCGTTTGTCGGTCAGGGGGTGGCAGGGCCTCGCCTTGTGACAGCGCCAGCAAATACTCGCTCATTGCCCAGGCATGCACCTCGTCGATGAAGGCGGCCATCGTGCGCCCTTCAAGGTCAGCCTTGCCATGATAGGCGGCGATGGCGGCGAGGGAGGCCAGATTGGTGGCGTGCGAGACGATATTGTCGGCGCGCTGGGAGGTCTCGATCATGTTCACGGCCTGCCCGAGCAGGATGACGCCCTCAAGCGGCCGGGTCTGCGCCATCAACCCGGCGACCACGCTGGCGCGCAAGGTGCCGTAGCTTTCACCCAGCACATAGACCGGCGCATCGTTTCGCCCATGATCCTCCAGCCAGCGGGTGATGAAGTTGGCGGTCAGCTGCGCATCGCCCATGACGGTCAGCAGGACGTTGTCTTCATCCTCGCCGGTGACGCGACTGAAGCCCGTGGCGGGCGGATCGATGAAGACGAGATCGGCCACATCCAGAAGCGTATCGGTGTTCGCCGTGAGTTCGGCGTCCGCCGGAACAGGCGCAGCCGGGTCCGCCGGCGCATTGATCCGAACAGGACCGAGCCCGCCCATATGCAGCCAGCTTGACGGCGCGCCGGGCCCCCCATTGAACAGGAAGATCACAGGCCGTTCTTCTGGTGCTCCGGCTTCGCCCAGATAGGCGGTCGTCACAAGGCTGACGGCGGGCAGGCCGCCCGTCGCCGCCATATGCGTGCGTTCGACCGACGCCTCATACGTCACGCGCTCGCCGCCAAACTCGCCCTCAAAACGGGTGTTGGCGTTCAGACGTTCGTTCTGGGCCAGAGCTGGCAGGGCGCAGGTGCTGGCGAGCGTGGTCGCAAGAAGGGCGGCGCGCAGAGAGATCATGGAGGTATCCTGTTTTCAGTCCGGCCCAGTCTAGCGCGGCGGCTTTGCATGGATGGACCAAAATCGGCGCCGCCCACAGCCGCTTGCGGCAAACTCATGCAAGAACAGGGAAGTTGATGCTTAGAGCTTTCCGTATTCGGCCGTGTCCGGATTGGTCCTCACCCGCGCTCTCATGAAAAGGCCCGCCCGGATCGTGCGGGCGGGCCTGATTATGCTGTTAGGCTCTGGGTCTAGTTCAGGACCGAGACGGCCTTGGCGTTGACGAACTCCTTCATGCCGAAGCCGCCATGCTCGCGGCCATAGCCGGAATTCTTGACCCCGCCGAAGGGCAGGTTGGGCGTGGCGATGTCATAGCCGTTGATCATCACCATGCCGGTGTCGAAATGGTCGCGCGCCAGCTTGAGCGCCTTGTCCTCATCCTTCGAGAAGATGCCGCCGCCCAGACCGTAGCGGCTGTCATTGGCGATGCGCATGGCGTCTTCATCGTCCTTGGCGCGAATGACCGAGGCGACCGGACCGAACAATTCGTCATCATAGGCGGGCTGACCCGGCTTGACGTCCACCAGCACCGTGGCGGGATAATAGGCGCCGTCCTTGTCCGGCACTTCACCGCCGCACAGAGCCCGGGCGCCGTTCTCGATGCTCTTGCGGACCTGGTCGTGAAGCTGGTCGCGCAGCTCAACACGGGACATGGGGCCGAGCTCGGTCTCCTCTTTCATGGGGTCGCCCATTTTGATTTCGGCCATGGCCGTGGCGTAACGGTCGACAAAGGCGTCATAGTGTTTGTCCGTGACGATGAAGCGCTTGCCGTTCACACAGGTCTGGCCGTTGTTGAACAGGCGCGCCTGAACACAGGTCTCAACCGCAAGATCAAGATCCGCGTCCTCCAGAACGACATAGGCGTCATTGGAGCCCAGTTCGAGCACGGTCTTTTTCAGGTGTTCCCCGGCCTTCCTGGCGACGGTCTTGCCGGCGCCCTCGCTGCCGGTCAGGGTCACGCCGCGCACCTTGTCATGGGCGATCACGTCATCGGACTGGTCATGATCGATCAGCAGCACCGTGAACAGGCCTTTGGGCAAGCCGGCCTCCTCATAGATCTGCTTGAGCAACAGCCCGCTTCCGGTGCACGATTCAGCGTGCTTGAGCAGGACGCCATTGCCCGCCATGAGGTTGGCGATGGAA
>NZ_DJIQ01000028.1:0-5777 GCF_002433705.1 Oceanicaulis sp. UBA6590 | reverse complement strand
CAGGGGAAATTCCAGGGCTGGATGCCATAGATGACCCCGATGGGCGAATAGGTGACGAGACCCTTGCCGTCCGGACGTTCACGCGTTTCATCGGCGAGTTCCGAAGGCCCTTCATCCGCCGTGTACTCGCAGATGCTGGCGCACAGTTCGATCTCGGCCTGTCCGTCCTGAAAACGCTTGCCGGTCTCCCGGGTCATCAGCTCGGCATACTCGTCCTTGCGGGCGCGCAGGGCGTCCGCAATGGCGCGAATGACCGAGGCCCGCTTGGCCAGTGAGGTCAGCCGCCAGTCTTCATAGGCCGCATGGCAGAGTTCGATGGCCTGCTCGACGTCCTGATCCGACATCAGGTCATACTGCTTGAGCGTTTCGTTGGTGGCGGGGTTGATGGTGGTGAGTTGAGCCATGGGGAGGGTCCTCGTTTTGCGCATTCGCATTACGGGATCAACGAGACACCCTGACCGGTTGTTCCATCGTGCGTGACATAATCGCAGGAGCGGGAGGCTCTGACGGCGCGTCCAGTCAGCGTGCGAGGGCGAACAGGCGGTCCCGCTTGGCGAGGTGAATTTCGAGGGGCAGGCCGTCAATCGTCGGCGCGGATTCGGCTGTCACGCCATCCACCGCGCCTGCGCTGAGCGCTGCTGAGAGACGGTGGCATTCGCGGGCATCGCTGACAGCGTCCCGCCAGACCGCGGAATCGCCCGGCGCGACAGCGGCCATGGCGGCGGCGAGCGCGTAGCTGGTCCAGTGGCTGACGCCGGTCACGATCAAGGCGTCGGCGCCGGTGGCGCTCGCGATGGTCTGGCCATCGGCGATATGGCTGAAAAGCGCGGATTTCGGCAGGGCGCCCATGCCGATTTCATTGCCGCCATCCCCCGCCGCCAGACGCGTATAGCCAGACCGGGGACTGAAGACCGCGTCAAAGGCGAGCGTATGGGCTGTCAGGTCCCGAGCGCGCATGGAGTAACAGCGTCCGTCGATCGCGCGTCCGGGGCGCTCGATGGCGAACACGGTGTCGACCCCACGCGCCCTGAGTGCAGGCTCGAGCATGTCTGGCGTTTCGGGAACATACAGCACATCCGCCGGCAGGCCGGCTTCGGCCACCAGGCGATAGAGCACGGGCGCGCAGGGCGCATCGGTGATGATTACCGCCTCGCGTCCCAGGGCGAAGAGCGCTTCTGCGATCGCCATTACGGTCAGCGGCCCGTCGGTTTCCGCTGCGGGTTTTGCAGCGTGGGCGACGTAAAAGCCTGTGAACAGGGCGAGCGGGCTGCGGGATTGTGCGAGATGTCTCGCCGCCCGTTCCAGCCCGCCAGCCGCATATGGCGCAAGCTTGTCCGCGCCGCGGCTTGCGCCCTGCGCCAGTTCCGCCTCCAGCGCCGCAAACAGGCTGTGACTGTCCCGGGTCTGCGTGTCGGAGGCGGGGGCGGGGCTCATCAGTCAGGATTTCCTTTCAGGATGCGCAGGGCTTCACCGCCACGCAGGAGAACCAGCATCGCGCCTGCGACCCATGTGAGGCAAGCGGCGATGAAGAGGGCGGGGCTCCAATCGGTCGGTTGACCGTTGTCCCAGGCGGTCGGGGTCTCGATCCCAAGCGGCGTGAAGAGGTGAAACACGATCGCCCCGCTCATGACCGCGAGGGCCAGCAGACCGCCCAGGGTCTGACTCAGCGCGGCCTGGCCCGGTTTTCGCGTGGTCAGCAGGATGATGAAGGGAACACCCAGCACCAGCAAGGAGGCGGTCAGCTCCGCCAGTCCGATGATCCAGGGACCCGCGGGATAGAAGAGCGCGATGCCCGACCAGTCGCGCAGGGTTTCGAAGATGTGTCGGGGCGTTTCGTGACCCGTGAACTTGAAGCGCAGGGAATCCAGGAAGATCGCGGAGATCCAGACGCCCAGAACGTAAGCGGGGATTTTGCGCAGGAGTGAGCCGGCCATATCCGTTCCCTACTCGTCCACAAGGCCGGGATAGTTCGCATTCGCCCGCTCGATATGGCCGGGAATGTCGGTACTCCAGCGGTCCTGGATCTGGGCGTTGTAGTTCAGGTAGAGAACGCCATCGACGATGTTCCAGACATTGGGATCGCCCTTGGCTGTATAGCCTTCCGAGACCGCCCAGGCGCAATACCCGCCATAGGCCGGGGCATAGGCCTCGGGGTCGGACAGGAACAGGTCGAGATTGGCCTGGCTGGCGAAGCGGAACTCAGCGCCGCGCCATTCTGTTGAGAATTCACGCTCGCCGCGGATCGCCTGGCCTTCGGTATGGTACGCGACGGCGTCGTAACCGCCGACGGCGGTATTGCTGAATCGGCCGGTATAGATCGGGTCTTCCGCCCAGGCGGCGTCCGCAGGAAGGACGGCGCCGGCAGCCGCCAGAGCGGCGGCGAGGAACAAGGCTTTACGCATGATCAACTCCCATCTCATCGGCACAATCGCCGGTCAGGGCAGGCATACGCGATGTATCTGCTTACCGCTTTACACAGCTTTGCACGAGCGCGTGAGAAAGACGTGATCACACTTCTTTACAGACGGGTGCTGGCGTCAGGACGATCCTGCGCCTAGATGTGCGCGCAAGAATGACGTCACAGCATGCAGGAACCTGTCATGGCCGAAGAAATGAGCACCGCGGTCGAGGGTGAAACCAAGGCCGAAGCCTATATCCGGATCGGCAAGGAGATCGCCGCGATCGTCGCCGGTGAGACCAGCCGGACCGCGCGATACGCCACGGCGGCCTGTCTGCTGGCGCACAATTTCGGCCCGCGCTTTTTCTGGACCGGCTTCTACGTGGTGGATCCGCAGAAACCTCAGGAGCTTGTGGTGGGCCCGTATCAGGGGACGCTGGGCTGTCTGCGGATCCCGTTCGGTCGCGGCGTGTGCGGCGCGGCTGCGCAGAGCGGCGAGACCCAGCTGGTGCGGGACGTCGAAGCGTTTCCGGGCCACATCGCCTGCGACAGCCGGTCTCGATCGGAAATCGTCGTGCCGGTCCTTGACGCCGATGGCGCGCTCGCTGCCGTTCTGGACGTGGACTCAGCCGAACTCGACGCGTTTGACGCCGAGGATCAGGCGGGTCTTGAAGCGATCTGCAAGATCCTGCTGACGGCCTAGAACAGCCAGAAGAAGCGGCGGCGACGCGGCTCTCGGGGCTCGGCGCTGCGGGATTCCCTGGCATCGTCGGCGGCGGAGGGTTGTGCGACCGCGGGCGCCCGCTCGACCTCTCCCATCAGCGCGGCGCGTGAGGCGTCAGTCATGGCAGGCGGAGCCGGAGCGCAGACATCAGCGTCGCAGAGCGCTGCGTCCATGCCCGACAGTCCCGAGGTGAAGCTGGCCGCGCCGCCTGTATAGGCGGACAGGCCCATGCGCGAGCGCACCGTGTCGCGAAAGGCGTCCGCCCGGGCGCTGAGATTTTCAGCCCGCGCCTGGGTTTCCTCGAGCCGGGACAGGTCCGCCGGGCGCGGGGCGCGCACCGCCATGGCGACATCATCAAGGCGGGCGCGGGCCAGAGCTTCGCGGGCCCGTTCGATGTTCAGGCGTGTGGGGTCTTCGCTCATCATCACCTCCTCAAGGACGTGTGAGGGTGGAGGGGCAGTTTACGATTTTTTAGCATACCACTCAAATCCGCCGGTGCGCGAGATCATTGCGACATCGACTTCGCCGCCCACGCCGGTCTGGGTCTGGTGCAGGTCGCTTTTGAGAATGTTAAGCTCCACCAGAGCCTTGGCGGTTTCGCCCATTTGCTTTTTGCCCGAAGCGGCGACCACGGCGATGAACGGGTCGATGAATTCTTCCTGTGAAATCGTGCGCGCGGTGTGGATGAATTCGGCGGACAGGGACAGCAGTTCTGAGTCGCGCATTTCGCCCATGACCCGACTGATCTCGGCCTCGTCGAGGCCGGCCTTGCGCAGGGCGATCTCGCTGGCGGCCTCATTGGTCACCATGTTCATCGAGGCCATCACATCGAACATGTACGGATGGACCCCGCGCAGGAAGGCATGGGTCATCTCCGCCTGCGCAAACGTGCGCAGATACGCGTTCGGCCCGTTCTCCACGCCGACCTGGGTCGTCTCGTCATGAGCGCGCTTGATGACGCCATCGACCATGATCGACGCATAATAGTGGCAATAGACGGGGAAGACGTCGCCCTCGCCAAATCCGGCGAACACAAGCCCGGCATAGGGCTCGAGGAAGGCGGGGCGCGTGATGATCAGATAGGCGAAGTCATAGAGCTTGTTGCGGATGCTCTCCTGCATGCCGAATTCGCCGAGGGCCTCGCCGATCAGGCTGTCGAGCATGCTGGCGTATTGCTGGTAGAAGCGGTCGCGATCCAGAGCCGCAAAGACTTCAAGGCTTGGTCGCTCCGCCCCGCCCTCATCCTGCAGCAGGTGCGCGCGATACAGATCCAGCGCGCCCTCGAAGGCTGCGGCGTCGGTCTCGTACTGGCCCGGCGCATGGGTGCGAAGATTGCGGGCGTGATTGAGCACGGTCAGCATGGCCGCGCGCATCAGGTCCTCGAGCTCCTCGCGCTCCTCCTTCTCTGGGAAGAGCTGGCGGTTATTGTCGATGAAGGCGAAGAAGGCGTCCGCACAGGCCTGCACGCTGTCAAAGTCGAGCTCGCCCTGGGCGCGCTTGAAGGCGTGGGCGATATGCGACCAGGACCGGCCCAGCACGTCGCCGCGCGAATACACCATCAGCGCCATGTTCGGGCCGAGCTGGAGGATCTTCTCCGCTTCCAGCGTGACGACCGAGCCTGGCCCGCCGCCATAGGTGACGGCGCTGTCCGCGGCCAGCACCACGGCCTGCCGGTTCATGATCATGACTTCCGATGTCATCGCCGCTCATCCCCCTCGGTTCTGACGCCCATGGCAGAGGCCCCCTCGACCTGCATCGCGGCTCATTCAAATGTGACTGGCCGCCATACGCGATGCTGTTAACAGAACGTTAGCGCCCTGCGACGTGGCTGTTAAGCTGCAGACGATCAATTTCTCCTCGCGCCCGGGAATTTGCGACATGAACGACACGACCGCCTCAGACCTGCGATGCTATTTCGGCTTCCGCAGCCCCTATTCACGCCTGGGCCTGCACAAGCTGGCGCGGGCCGGGTTCACGGGTGAACTGATCCCCTTCATCCTCAGCCCGGAGAGCGGTTTCGTCGATCCGCTGTCGAATCCGAAAAAGCGCGATTACCTGGTGCAGGACGTTTACCGCATGACGGTGCGTCAAGGCTTGCCGCTGGCGCTGCCTGACCCTTTTGATCCTGACTACGCGCCTTCAAACGCTGCCTTTCACGCTGCAAGCGCCGCCGGGCAGGGCATGGCGTTCGCGCTGGCGGTCTCTGACCTGCGCTGGGGGCAGGGGCTCGATATCTCCAAGCCGGACGTGCTCGCGAAGGCGGCGATGATGGCGGAATGGGAGGGATTTGATCCCGATGCCCTGCCGACCGGCGAGGCGCTCAACGCGATCCTGGACGGCTATAGCGAGCAAGCCGACGCAGACGGCGTCTTCGGCGTGCCCTTCCTGATTGATGGCGCGGACAAGTATTGGGGCCATGACCGCTTCGATCTCTGGCTCGAAGCGCAGGCGGGGTAGGGGCTTAATGGGTCCCCGGGTCAAGCCCGAGGACCGGGATGTTGAGCTTGAGCCTCTCGGCCTTCGGACTAGTTCAGGGGGCCCATGCGACGCTGCTTTCATCCGCACTCATCGAGGACAAGCCCCAACTTATCCTCCCCCTCCCAACCTTCCCCCATACTCGGCTCACTCCTTCAGAGCGGGCGGCCGGCGCGTTGG
>NZ_DJIQ01000061.1:4605-6599 GCF_002433705.1 Oceanicaulis sp. UBA6590 | reverse complement strand
TCAAACTTTTCCTTGGCCATTGTCTCTTCCTACTCTTCAGACAGGCGTCGTTTCTTTGGATCGATGATCCGAATTACGCGATTTTGGAGATCACTTCGTCGGCGACGGCTTGCGGCACCGGCTCGTAGTGGTCGAATTGCATGGTGAACTGGGCGCGACCCTGAGTGGCCGAACGCAGGTTGTTCACATAGCCGAACATGTTGGCCAGCGGCACGAAGGCGTTCACCACCGTGGCGTTGCCGCGCATCTCCTGGTCGCGGATCTGGCCGCGGCGGGAGTTCAGGTCGCCGATGACGGAGCCGGTGTACTCATCCGGGGTCACCACTTCGACCTTCATGATCGGCTCAAGCAGCTTCATGCGCAGCGCAGACTTGGCTTCGCGAAGCGCAGCACGGGCGGCGATTTCGAAGGCCAGCACGCTGGAGTCCACGTCGTGATAGGCGCCGTCGACCAGGGTCACCTTGAAATCGATGACCGGGAAGCCCGCCAGAAGGCCGGTTTCGCGGACCGAGTTCAGGCCCTTTTCGACGCCCGGGATGTATTCCTTCGGCACGGAGCCGCCGACGATCTTGGACTCGAAGGTAAAGCCTTCGCCCGGCTCGGCCGGTTCGATCTGCAGCTTGATCCGCGCGAACTGACCCGAACCACCCGACTGCTTCTTGTGGGTGTAGTCGATCTCGTGAGCAACGCCCACGGTCTCGCGGTAAGCCACTTGCGGCTGGCCCACATTCGCTTCGACCTTGAATTCACGCTTCATGCGGTCGACGAGAATGTCGAGGTGCAGTTCGCCCATGCCGGCGATGATCGTCTGACCGGATTCCTCATCGGAGGACACGCGGAAGGACGGATCTTCAGCCGCCAGGCGCGCCAGAGCCACGCCGAGCTTCTCCTGGTCGCCCTTAGATTTGGGCTCGATGGCGATCTCGATCACCGGATCCGGGAACTCCATGCGCTCCAGGATGACCGGAGAGGACGGGTCACACAGGGTGTCGCCCGTGGTGGTGTCTTTCAGGCCCGCGATTGCGACGATGTCGCCCGCATAGGCGTCCTTGATGTCTTCACGGTTGTTGGAGTGCATGAGCAGCATGCGGCCGATGCGCTCTTTCTTCTCTTTCACCGTGTTCAGCACGGTCTGCCCCGTGGACAGGGTGCCCGAATAGATGCGGCAGAAGGTGAGCGAGCCCACGAACGGGTCGTTCATGATCTTGAACGCCAGCAGGCCGAGCGGCTCGTCGTCCGACGCCTTGCGCACGATCGGCTCTTCGGTCTTCGCATCGATGCCCTTGATCGCGGACACTTCCACCGGAGACGGCAGGAAGTCCACAACGCCGTCGAGCAGAGGCTGAACGCCTTTGTTCTTGAACGCGGTGCCGCACAGGATCGGGTTGAAGGCCAGAGAGATGGTGCCCTTGCGGATCAGCTTCTTCAGCGTTTCCTCGGACGGCTCTTCGCCTTCCAGATACGCTTCCATGGCCGCTTCGTCCTGCTCGACGGCGGTCTCGACCAGCATCTCGCGGTATTCAGCGGCCTGGTCGGCCAGCTCGTCACGGATGTCGCGCACTTCCCAGGTCGCGCCCAGGTTCTCGCCCAGCCAGATCAGCTCTTTCATGGCGACGAGGTCGATCAGGCCCTCGAAGTCGCTTTCCATGCCGATCGGCAGCTGCACGCACAGCGGGTTGGCGCCCAGGCGGTCCTTGATCATCTCGACGCAGTTGAAGAAGTCCGCGCCCAGCTTGTCCATCTTGTTGATGAAGATCATCCGCGGGACTTTGTACTTGTCCGCTTGACGCCAGACGGTCTCGGTCTGGGGCTCGACGCCGGCGTTGGCGTCCAGGCAGCACACCGCGCCATCGAGCACCCGCAGCGAACGCTCGACTTCGATGGTGAAGTCCACGTGGCCGGGGGTGTCGATGATGTTCAGACGCTTTTCTTTCCAGAAACAGGTCGTCGCAGCAGACGTGATCGTGATGCCACGCTCCTGCTCCTGCTCCATC
>NZ_DJIQ01000061.1:0-4288 GCF_002433705.1 Oceanicaulis sp. UBA6590 | reverse complement strand
TCCTGCTCCATCCAGTCCATGGTCGCAGCGCCATCGTGCACTTCGCCGATTTTGTGCGATTTGCCGGTGTAGTAGAGGATCCGCTCGGTCGTGGTGGTTTTACCAGCATCGATGTGAGCCATGATGCCGAAGTTGCGGTAGTCCTCGATTTTATAGTCGCGGGCCATGGGGAGGGTCCTTAATCAGGATTCAAGCGTCAGCTGGAATTACCAGCGGTAATGCGCGAACGCGCGGTTGGCTTCGGCCATCTTGTGCGTGTCTTCACGCTTTTTGACCGAGGAGCCGCGGTTGGAAGCGGCGTCCATGAGCTCAGCGGCCAGCCGCTCGCGCATGGTGTTCTCGTTGCGGTTCCGGGCCGCGGCGGCCAGCCAGCGAATGGCGAGCGCCTTGCGGCGATCCGGACGAACCTCAACCGGAACCTGGTAGGTGGCGCCGCCGACCCGGCGGGAGCGCACTTCGATTTCCGGAGCCACATTGTCCATGGCTTCGTGGAAGACGCGAACCGGCTCGCGCTTCACTTTTTCCTCGATGATGTCGAGGGCGCCGTAGATGATGGCTTCAGCGGCGGATTTCTTACCGTCGATCATGATGTAGTTCATGAACTTGGTCAGATCGCGATCGCCGAATTTCGGGTCGGGAAGAATCTCGCGCTTCTCAGCGCGGTGACGACGAGACATGAACGCCTCTCCTTATTTCGGACGCTTGGCGCCGTATTTCGAACGACGCTGACGACGGTCTTTCACGCCCTGGGTGTCCAGAACGCCGCGCAGGATGTGGTAACGCACGCCCGGCAAGTCTTTCACACGGCCGCCGCGGATGAGCACGACGGAGTGTTCTTGCAGGTTGTGACCTTCGCCCGGAATGTAGCTCACGACTTCATAGCCGTTCGTCAGGCGAACCTTGGCGACTTTACGAAGCGCTGAGTTCGGCTTCTTCGGGGTCGTGGTGTACACGCGCGTGCAAACGCCACGGCGTTGCGGGCACGCCTGAAGCGCGGGAACCTTGTTCCGCTTCGGCTTGTCTTTCCGCGGTTTGCGGATGAGCTGGTTAACTGTAGGCATCAGGCCTCTATCCGTTCCTGTTCCTGTTTTCCCGTCCGGTTGCGTGACGAAGACGCGAAAACCCGACCGGGGCGCGACGACTGTTGCCGTTCGTCCGCGGACGGTGTTGAAGCTTGTGTTTTTCTGTTCCGGGCGACGTCTAATCCAAACCCTCGCCCGCAGCGGACTCAGGACGGATTACGGCTCACCCCCGAAATCGAGCGCGGAACCTACTCAGGGCAGGCCATTCCGTCAAGATCACTGACAGGGGAAATTTGCAGGCCCGGCAAGTACCGGATATCGCCCGTCTTTCCCTGCCAGCCAAGGGCTTCACGCCCCCCTGCCCGCCTCACTCGCCTCATCGATTGACGAAAGCGGGCGGGACAGGAGCCGGATACAGGATTGATTTCCCCTTAACAAAAGCCGTCCGGGACAGCTGCGAATCCCTGAATGCGACCTTCGCCAGCAAAAAGCCCGCCAGCATGCGCTGACGGGCTTTCCGTTTCAGATCGGGGCGGGAACGCTAGTCCTCGCCCTGAGCCTCTTCGGCGGCGGCTTCGGCGATTTCGGCCGGCAGGGCCTCGTCGCCTGAGTCCACGGCTTTCTTCTGCTCCGCAATCCGTTCCTCGTCACGCGCATCGGCCTCGACCTGATACTCGCGCATCATCGAGCCCGTGCCCGCCGGGATCAGACGGCCCACGATCACGTTCTCCTTGAGGCCCTCAAGGGTATCCACCTTGCCCTGCACCGAAGCTTCAGTCAGCACGCGGGTGGTCTCCTGGAAGGAGGCCGCGGAGATGAAGGAGCGCGTCTGCAGCGACGCCTTGGTGATGCCCAGAAGAACCGGGTCAGCCACCGACGGACGCTTGCCTTCCGCTTCCAGCTTCTCGTTGGTTTCAAGCCATTCGATCTTGTCGACCTGCTCACCGGTGAGATAGCCGGAATCGCCCGGATGGGTGACTTCCATCTTCTGCAGCATCTGCCGGACAATCACTTCGATGTGCTTGTCGTTGATCGGCACGCCCTGCAGACGGTAGACCTCCTGGATCTCGTTGATCAGGTAGTCCGCCAGCGCTTCCACGCCCAGGATCCGCAGAATGTCGTGCGGAGCCGGGTTGCCGTCGAGCAGATACTCGCCGCGCTGGATGATATCGCCTTCCTGGACCGTCAGGTGTTTGCCCTTCGGCACCAGGTATTCCACCGGTTCCGCATCATCGCCTTCAGGCGTGATGGAAATGCGGCGCTTGTTCTTGTAGTCGCGACCGAATTCGACGCGGCCGGTCATCTCGGCGATGACGGCGTGGTCTTTCGGTCGACGCGCTTCGAACAGCTCCGCCACACGCGGCAGACCGCCGGTGATGTCGCGGGTCTTGGCGCCTTCGGTCGGGATACGGGCCAGAACGTCGCCCGGCTGGACCATGTCGCCGTCATTGACGGAAAGAATGGCGCCCACCGACAGCATGTAGTTCGCCGGCTTGTCGGACAGCTTGACCGGTTCGCCGTTCTCGTCGGTGACAACCATGGCGGGCTGGATCGACGCGGACTTGGAGCCCGTGCCCCGCCAGTCGACCACAACCTTCGAGGCGATGCCCGTGGCTTCGTCGACGTCTTCCTTCACCGACAGACCGTCGATGATGTCGATGAGCTTCACGCGACCGCCCGCTTCGGTGACGATCGGCATGGTGTACGGGTCCCACTCGGCCAGACGCGCGCCGCGCTTGACCTGCTCGCCGGCGTCCACGCGCAGCTTGGCGCCGTATTGCAGCTTGTAGGTCTCGAGCGGATTGCCGTCCTGGTCCGTGACCTGCACCTGCATGTTCCGGCTCATCACGATGAAGGAGCCGTCAGAGGCTTTCACCGTATTGCGCTCCACAAAGGCGACCTTGCCCTCGTGGGTGGCTTCGATGAAGGACTGCTCGGACACCTGCGCCGTACCGCCGATGTGGAAGGTCCGCATGGTCAGCTGGGTGCCCGGCTCGCCGATGGACTGGGCCGCGATCACGCCGATCGCTTCGCCCATGTTCACCTTGGTGCCGCGCGCCAGATCGCGACCATAGCAGGTCGCGCAAACGCCGACGCGGGTTTCACAGGTCAGCGGCGAGCGCACCTTGATGGTGCTGACGCCGGCGTCTTCAAGCGCCTGGGCCAGCTCTTCATCAAGATAGGTGTCTGCTGGAGCCAGGACCTCGCCCGAGGACGGATCCTTGACCGCTTCCGCAGTGTGACGCCCCAGAACGCGCTGGCTGAGCGGCTCCACGATGTCGCCGCCATTGACCACGGCGCCCAGGGTGATGCCCTGAGAGGTGCCGCAATCATGCTCGGTGACGATGCAGTCCTGCGCCACGTCGACGAGACGACGGGTCAGATAACCCGAGTTCGCCGTCTTCAGCGCGGTATCCGCCAGCCCCTTACGAGCGCCGTGGGTGGAGTTGAAGTACTCCAGAACCGTCAGGCCCTCTTTGAAGTTCGAGATGATCGGCGTCTCAATGATCGAGCCGTCCGGACGGGCCATCAGGCCCCGCATGCCGGCGAGCTGTTTCATCTGGTTCTTGGAACCCCGGGCGCCGGAATGAGCCATCATGTAGACCGAGTTCACCTCGCCGTCGCGGCCATCCTCGGCCTTAACGGGTTTGGAGATCTCGTCATACATGGCGTCCGCCACCTTGTCGGTGCACTTCGCCCAGGCGTCGACGACCTTGTTGTACTTCTCACCCTTGGTGATCAGGCCGTCCACATATTGCTGCTCGTAATCGCCGACCAGAGCGCGGGTTTCACCCACGAGGTCCTTCTTGGCGTCCGGGATCAGCATGTCGTCCTTGCCGAAGGAAATGCCGGCGCGCGCCGCTTCCTTGAAGCCCAGGGCCATGATCTTGTCGCAGAAGATCACGGTCGCCTTCTGGCCGGTGTGGCGATAGACGATGTCGATCAGGCCGCCGATGGCCTTCTTGGTCAGGAGGCCGTCGAGCACGTCCGGCTGCACTTCAGGGTGCTTGGGCAGGTGCTCGAGCAGCTTCATGCGGCCCGGCGTGGTCTCGATGACCTTGGTGTACTCATTGCCTTCGCGATCGACGCCGGAATAACGCGCCTTCACCTTGGCGTGCAGGGTGACGACGCCGGCGTCGAGCGCCGCCTCGATCTCGCCCATGGAGCCGAAGACCATGCCCTCGCCCGGTTCGCCGTCCTTGATGATGGACAGGTAGTACAGGCCCAGCACGATATCCTGGGACGGCACGATGATCGGCTTGCCG
>NZ_DJIQ01000010.1:0-25657 GCF_002433705.1 Oceanicaulis sp. UBA6590 | reverse complement strand
GGGCATGGGCGGCGCGATGGATCTCGTTGCCGGTGTGCAGCGCGTCGTGGTGATCATGGATCACACCAACAAGGCGGGTGAGACCAAACTGCTCAAGGAATGCTCCCTGCCGCTGACCGGCAAGGGCTGCGTGGACCGCGTCATCACCACGCTGGGCGTATTCGACGTGGTCGAGGACGGCCTCAAGCTCGTCGAACTGGCTGACGGCGTCACCCTTGAGGAGATCGCCGAGAAGACCGAAGCCAAGTACACCGTGGCGGACGGCCTGGCGGCTTAAGCGGCTGACCTCTCTGAAAACAGAAAACCCCGGGGCACGCACTCCGGGGTTTTTTGTTCGTCAGGACTGAAAAGAGATCAGCACACCGGGACGTTCACCGCGAGACCGCCGGTGGAGGTTTCCTTGTACTTGTCATTCATGTCCGCTGCGGTCTGGGCCATGGTCTCGATCACCTGGTCCAGTGACACCTTGTAATCGGCATCCTGGCTCATCAAGGCGAGGCGGGCGGCGTTGATCGCCTTGATCGCGCCAATGGCGTTGCGCTCGATGCAGGGGATCTGCACCAGCCCACCCACCGGGTCGCAGGTCAGGCCCAGATTATGCTCCATGGCGATCTCGGCGGCGTTCTCGATCTGACGGTTCGTGCCGCCCAGCGCCGCGGCCAGACCGCCGGCCGCCATGGAGCAGGCGACGCCGACTTCACCCTGGCAGCCGGCTTCGGCGCCCGAAATGGACGCGTTCTGCTTGTAGAGCGCGCCAATGGCGGCGGAGGTCAGGAAGAAGCGCGCAATGGCGTCCGGATCATTGGACCGTCGATGATGACGATCATAATAGCGCAGCACCGCAGGGATGATCCCCGCCGCGCCATTGGTGGGCGCGGTGACGACCTTGCCGCCCGCCGCGTTCTCTTCATTCACCGCCATGGCCCAGAGATTGACCCATTCCATGGAGGCGAGGGGGTCCGTCTCGGCGCGGGCGGCTTCCGCCATCAGTTTTTCGCGCATGACCGGCGCGCGGCGCTTCACGTTGAGACCGCCGGGAAGCACCCCGCGCTGCCCCAGACCGCGATCAATGCAGCCTTCCATGGTCTCGGTGACCCTTGCGATCCAGCCGCGCACCTCGCCCTCCTCACGGAAAGCGGTTTCATTGGCCATCATCAGCTCGGGGATGGTCAGGCCTTCGCGATCACAGATCTCCAGAAGCTCATCGCAGGAATTGAACGGATAGGGTTCCCCCTTGAGCGCCTCGGCCGCAGAGTTGCGGCCCGCCTCGGCTTCATCAATGACGAAACCGCCGCCAATGGAGTACCAGATTTCTTCGCGCAGGACTTCACCTTCCTTGTCAAAGGCCATGAATTTCATCGCATTTGAGTGGAAGGGAAGGCGTTTCTCGCCCCGGAACAGCAGGTCGTGTTCCCGGTCGAAGTCGATCTCGCGGCGGTCCAGCAGTTTGAGGGTTTTCTCGGATGTGATGCGCTCGATCCGGGCTGGCAGGGCATCAGGATCGGCGCCTTCAGGCGTCACGCCTTCCAGACCCCACAGGATCGCCTTGTCAGTGGCGTGACCCGAGCCCGTCAGCGCCAGCGAGCCATAGGCTTCCGCCTGCACGCGCGCGACCTTCTCAAGGCCATGCTCTTCCTCCACGCGCTCCAGGAACAGGCGCGCGGCCTTCATCGGCCCCACGGTGTGCGAGCTCGACGGACCGACGCCGATCTTGAAGAGGTCGAAAACGCCAAAATGCATGATCAGTCGAGCCCTTGTCCGCGATCAGGCGTGAAGGCGTTGAAACAGATCAGGGTCTGGGTGTCCTTCACCCCGGAAATGGTCTGGACGGACTTGTTCACGAAGCGCCCGATATCCGCATCATCCTCAACCGCAAACTGGGCCAAGAGATCAAACTCGCCGGACACCGAATGCACCTGACGCGTCTCGCTCACCGTGTCCACGATCGCGGAGGCGACGTCATAGGTGCGACCCAGCTCGCATTTGATGAAGATGTAAAAGCTGCGCATGTGCGCCTCCTGATCAAAGTTGGGTGCGGACGGTCCAGAGTTCCGGGAACAGACGCAGATCGAGCGCCTTGACGAGATAACTCACTCCGCCCGAACCGCCGGTGCCGCGGCGGAAACCGATGATACGCTCGACGGTCTTCATATGGTTGAAGCGCCATTGCTGGAACTTTTGTTCCAGATCGACCAGCTTTTCCGCAAATTCATAGAGTTCCCACCAGCGCGCCGTGTCGAGATAGACCTCGCGCCACATGGCTTCGATCTCGGCGGACGGTTCGTAGGATTGCGACCAATCGCGGTCGAGTTGGGCTTCAGGCACCTTCGCGCCCTGACGCGCGGCAAGCTTGAGCGTCTCGTCATAAAGCGAGGGCGCATGAAGGGCCTGGGTAACGGCCGCATGCGCTTCGGGCTCATTGGCGAAGACGCGAGACAGGGCTGCGTTCTTGTTGCCCAGACGATATTCGAGAATGCGGTATTGATGGCTCTGAAAGCCCGAGCTTTGCCCCAAAGCGTCGCGGAATTTCAGGTAATCGGCGGGCGTCATGGTCGATAGCACCGACCAGGACTGGGTCAGCTGTTCCTGGATGCGCGCGATCCTGGCGAGCATCTTCATCGCCGGACGCACTTCATCGTTCTGTAGATGGGCGAGGGCGCCGTCGAGCTCGTGCAGGCAGAGCTTCAGCCACAGCTCGGACGCCTGATGAATGATGATGAACATCATCTCGTCATGCTGATCGGTCAGCGGGGCCTGGGCGCTGAGCACCTGTTCGAGTCCCAGATAGCGGCCATAGGAGAGGCCCTTGTCGGGATCCCAATGAATGTCCTCGCCCTGGAGATCGACCGAGGTCTTGAACGGCTCGCTCATGACTTGTCCTTTCGCACCGCCCGCATGTAGACAGGACCGCGCAGACGGGCAAGCCGCACCGCCTGTCTTCGCCAGAGCCGCATAAGGCGGAGCGCTTTGACCCGGTCAGACCAGGGTGAAGCGAAGGGGAGGCAGATTTGAGACGACCGCTTCCACCTGGTCCCCCGGCATCACCGGCCCAACCCCCGCCGGCGTGCCGGTATAGATGAGATCGCCCGGCTCAAGCCGGAAAAGGCCTGACAGGTGTGACACCACTTCGGCACTTGACCAGATCATCTGTTCGAGATCGCCTGTCTGGCGCGTCTCACCATTGACGCTCAGGCTTATGGCGCCGCTTTCCGGCGCTTGCCCGGGACGGATCAGGCCGATGGGCGCAGACTGGTCAAAACCCTTGGATGCGTCCCAGGGCCGCCCAGCCTTCTTGGCCTCGGCCTGAAGGTCGCGCCGTGTCAGGTCCACCCCTGCGGCTGCGCCATAGATCAGCATCTTCGCCCGTTCCGGGCTCAGATCAGTCCCGCCGGCGCCCAGCGCCAGAACCAGCTCCACCTCGTGATGAAGGTCCTGCGTGGCGGGCGGGTAGGCGACTTCGGGGCGCGTTGCGACTGCATCGCGAGGCTTGGAGAAAAAGAACGGCGCCTCGCGATCCGGGTCAGCGCCCATTTCACGGGCATGGTCGGCGTAATTGCGCCCGACGCAGTAAATGCGCCTCACCGGAAACTGACCACCGCCTTCCACCGGCACCATCGTTTCAACCGGCGGATTGATCACATAAGCGGTCATGACGAGGCTCCTTCACGTCGGGATTCGCTGACAGTTTAGGCAGGCCGCGCTTGCGTGGGAATGCAGGCTGTCCTTATTACGCTGCGCATACCGTTTTCGTTCCCCTGCCTTGAGCGGACGCCAGATGACCCAGTCCAAGATTTATGACGCCGTGGTTCTGGGCGCAGGCGCAGCCGGACTGTTCTATGCGGCGCAGGCGGGCGCTCTGGGTCTGTCGGTCCGGGTTCTGGATCATTCGAGCAAGCCCGCCGAAAAGATCCGGATTTCCGGCGGCGGGCGCTGCAATTTCACCAATCTGGGAACACGGGCGTCGTGCTTCCTCTCCCAGAACCCCCATTTCGCCAAATCCGCACTGGCGCGCTACACGCCTACAGATTTTCTGGCGCTCATGGAGCGTCACGGTCTGAGCTGGCATGAGAAGACACTGGGTCAGCTCTTCTGTGACCAGAAGTCCGGCGCGATCATCCAGATGCTGCTCGACGAGATGGAGAGCGTCGGCGCGGAGCTCAAACTGGGCGTCGAGATCAGGCAGGTGCGCCATGCGGACGGCGCCTTTCACCTCGAAACCTCACAAGGACCGGTGAAAGCCCAACGCCTGATCGTGGCGACGGGCGGGTTGTCCATCCCGAAGATCGGCGCCAGCAGCTTCGCCTATGATCTGGCGCGACAGTTCGGCCATGAGGTGATCACCCCCGAACCGGCGCTGGTGCCGCTGACCTTTGAGGGTCAGATCAAGGAGCAGTTCGCCAGCCTGTCCGGGGTCGCGACGCCCGTCATCGCACGCGCAGGGCAGGGGCGGTTTGAAGAAGCCATGCTCTTCACCCATAGAGGCCTGTCCGGCCCGGCGATCCTGCAAGTGTCTTCCTACTGGTCACCCGGCGAGGAGATCGGCATTGATCTGTTCGCCGGTCAGTTTGGCGCCGATCAGCTCAAGGCGCTCAAGCGCGACATGCCGATGAAATCGCTGAGCAAAGCGCTGGAAACCCTGCTGCCCAAGCGCCTTGTCGACTATATGGCGCAATCCGGTCTGATGCCGGACTGGCCCCGGCTGGCGGATGTCTCCCATGCTGATCTTGAAGCGCTCGCAAGAACCTTGTCCGACTGGCGCCTGAAGCCTGCGGGTACGGAAGGCTGGCGCACCGCCGAAGTGACGCGTGGCGGCGTCGACACGGATGGTCTCTCATCGAAGACGATGGAGAGCCGTATAGTTTCAAACCTTTATTTCATCGGAGAATGCGTCGACGTTACAGGCTGGCTGGGCGGCTATAACTTCCAATGGGCCTGGGCGAGCGCCTACGCCGCCGCACAGGCCAGTTTTGAAAGCCAATACTGAGGCTGTCATGCGTCTTCGCCAGATCGCCGCCGCGCTGCTTGCGCTCTCCGCCTTCAATCTCTGTCTGATGATCCCGGGCGGCCCGATCGAAGCCCGCGACTTCAGCGCCTATCCGGCGATCGTGCTGGCAGGGTTCAATATCTTCCTGACCGTGCTGGGCCTGGGCAGTTTCATCCTCGCCTGGTTCATGGGATTGCGGACCTACAGCAAGGGCTTGCTCGCGGGGCTGGCAGGGCTTGGGTACTTCGTGGTCTACGCCATCGATCTGGGCGGCCTCTTCCCGGTGTCCCCGGTCGCCATGCCGCACAATCTGTTCGTGCTGGAATGGCTCGGCCTCGTCCTGTCGGTCCCGCTGATCATCGTCGCGGTGCGGCTTGTAATGGTCGCGCAGGGAGGTGAGAGCCCCGAAGCGCAGCCCGCAATCACCCTGTCGCGCCCGCTGGTGATCGCGCTTGGCGGGCTCGCGCTCGCCATTGTGGTCTTCGCGACCTATGCCGCGATGTCGGGCTGATCGTAGGTCAGTTCATCCGGCCGGTTTCGGTCAGTCGCACATGCCAGGACAACGCCTCTTCGAGCACATGAGGCGTATGTCCGCCGCGCTTGAGCGCCCGGTCGTAATAGTCCTGCAAATGCTCGCGATAGGCGGGGTCCGCGCAGTTCTGAATGATCAGCGGCGCGCGTTCGCGCGGGGCGAGGCCGCGCAGATCCGCGAGCCCGTGCTCGGTGATCAGGATGTCCACATCATGCTCGTTATGATCCACATGGCTGACCATGGGCACGACCGAGGAAATGCCGCCGCCCTTGGCGGTCGCCTTGGTGACGAAGATCGACATATGACCATTGCGGGCGAAATCGCCTGATCCGCCGATCCCGTTCATCATCTGCGTGCCCGCCACATGGGTCGAGTTGACGTTGCCGTAGATGTCGAACTCGAGCGCCGTGTTGATGCAGATGATCCCGAGGCGCCGCACCACCTCGGGGTGGTTGGAGATTTCCTGCGGGCGCAGGATCAGCTTGGACTTGTAGCGCGCAAAGTCCGCCATCACCTGATGATAGCGGTCCTTGGACAGGGTGAAGGAGGAACCCGAGGCGAAATCGAGCTTGCCCGCATCAAAGAGGTCGAAGGTGGAATCCTGCAGGACCTCGGAATACATCTTCAGATTATGAAACGGGGTATCGATCAGCCCGTGCATCACCGCATTGGCGATATTGCCAATCCCCGCCTGTAGCGGCTGCAAGGTCTCGGTCAGCCGGCCCTGCTTGACTTCATGCTTCAAGAGATCCGTGAGGTGACCGGCGATGGCGCGCGTCTCGTCATCCGGGTCCGCGACCGGGGCGGAGCTGTCGAGCTTTTCGGAAATGACGATGGCGGCGATCTTCTCGGGATCGATCGGTATGAAGGGCATGCCCACCCGGCTCTCGGGCGAAACGATAGGAATGGGCATCCGCACCGGTCGCCGAGTGGGTATGAAGATGTCGTGCAGGCCTTCAAGATTGTGAGACTGGGTGAGGTTGATCTCCACGATCACCTTCTCGGCGAGGATCGCAAAGCTCGCCGAATTGCCCACCGAGGTGGTCGGAATGATCCCGCCTTGCTCGGTAATCGCGACGGCCTCGACAATCGCCACATCCACCGGGCCGAGCTGGCGCGTGCGCAGCATCTCGACGGTTTCCGACAGATGCTGATCGACGAACATCACCTCGCCGGCATTGATGGCCTTGCGCAGCGCCGGGTCCGCCTGAAACGGCATGCGCCGCTTGAGGACGTGCGCCTCCATCAGGGATTTGTCGAGATCATTGCCGAGTGACGCGCCGGTGATCAGGCTGATCTGCAAGGGATGCGTCTTCGCCCGTTCGGCCAGCGCCATGGGCACCGCCTTGGCTTCGCCGGCGCGGGTGAAGCCGCTCATCCCCACCATCATGCCGTCCTTGATCATCGCGGCGGCGTCATCCGCGCTGACAATACGGTCCATCAGGTCGCGGCGGCGGACACGGTCTTCATACATGTCAGTCATCCTTGAAGGCGGGCAGGGGGCAAGCGCCTGACTTCCATACCTGAAGCGGGCTGTGAAGCGTGGCTCCATGCCGCAGCGCGCACCGAGGGCGCTAAACCACGGCCCCAAACATCGCGCCAATGCCCGCCGTCAGCGCCATGGCGAGCGCCCCCCAGAAGGTGACGCGCACCGCCGCCTTGGTGACATTGGCGCCGCCGACTTTCGCGCCGACACCGCCCAAAAGAGCCAGAAACACCAGGGAGGCCGCGCTGACGCCCGCGCTAAGTAGCTGGGCCGGCATCAGAAGAACCATCAGCAAGGGCAGGGCTGCGCCCACCGCAAACGTCGCCGCCGAGGTGAACGCCGCCTGGATCGGGCGCGCCGTGGTGATCTCGGATATGCCCAGCTCCTCGCGGGCATGCACGCCGAGCGCATCCTTCGCCATCAGCTGGTCCGCCACCTGAAAGGCGAGGCCTTCCTCAAGGCCGCGCTCCATATAGATGCGGGCCAGCTCCTCACGCTCGAATTCTGGCTGATCGCGGAGCTCGGCGCGTTCGCGCGACAGATCGGCTTTCTCGGTGTCAGACTGGGAGCTGACCGAGACATATTCCCCGGCCGCCATGGACATGGCCCCGGCGACGAGACCCGCCACCCCGGCGATTAGGACATCCGACGTCGCCGCAGACGCCGCGCTGACCCCCACAATCAGGCTGGCGGTGGAGACGATGCCGTCATTGGCGCCCAGCACCGCGGCACGCAGCCAGCCGACACGGGCGACGAGATGGTGCTCGGCGTGTTGGTGAAGTCGGGACATGTCACCCTCCAATTGTCAGATTTCACCAGACTAACGGTCGCCGGCTCTTGCTGAAACGGAAAGTGAGAACTGGAGGCTGAGGCAATTCGTCCTGTCAGTGGATGCGCTCTATAGGCGGCACGGACCAGCTGCCAACGATCACGGCCTCTTGAGGCTCATAGGTGCGGAAGATGGCTTCAAACTTGCCCGCAGGCGTGGGGATCCAGACGATGCCGTCAGAGGTTGGCCGCTCTCGAGACAGCTGAAGAACAATCGAGCCGTCTGCGGCGCGAACAAGGTCTGAGGAGCCAGAATTGATGGAGTGCCGGTCGAGCGGCGTCTCATAGAAGAAGAGGCGACCATCTGCATCTGGCTCGTAAAGACTGAGCGACCAGAAGGCCTCAACCGGAACCCCCTCTGATGGGATCACCATCTGATAGGTTTTGGCGCCATTGAGCTCTTCGCCCGCCTCATCGGTTTCAGTCCGGAAGTATCGCGCATCTTCAGTCCTCAAGGCGCCAAACCCGATCAGCGCGATGGCGGCGCGCACCACATCATTCTCGCCATAATCGCCCAGGGTGACAGGCGGCGTGTTCCAGCCCATCCGGCTTTGTGTGCGTGACAATCCCTGCCGTACACGCGGCAGGGCGCGGGGCAGCCAGCGAGACCAGGCGAGGCGCGCGCCCAGCGACAGATCCTCCCAGGCATTGATGCGGCCGGGAACGATGCCTTTCCTGACAAAGTGCGCGGACCGCTCCACTTGAGGATGACCGGGCGAACGCCCCAGCACTTCATTGGTCAGCGCCAGAAAGCTTTCAGGCTCCATGTCCGCAGGTGCGCGCGTAATGAAGCGGCGGGGCTGGACCTCGGGATCAAGCGGCTCGACAGAGATGCCGCTCTGCACCTGCCGCGCGGCCTCCAGATCCTCAACGCCCGCCACGAAGGTGCGCGCGAGCAACCAGGCGTCATTGCTGGGCATCCGGATCACGAAAGGTCCGTCCTCAAGAGGACTGTCGGGTCCGATGATCAGATACTCGCCCGGCGCGCCTTTGCGGCCATGGGCGCCCACCATGCGCTGGTCGGTGAACATGTCCATCAGCGCGACCGACAGATAGCGTTCGCCATGCTCTGGCACGATCAGCCGGACCGGCGTTTGGGACAGTTCCAGAACCGCCGATGTGTAAAGCGTGTCATTGTTCGGCGCGGTGACAGAGCGGATGCGTTCGTCGGCGAGATCACGCACATGGATATGGCGATTGATCAGCACGTCCGCGCCGCCCGCCCGTTGCGCCGCATCCGCCAACGCCTCTTCGGAGATGAGCCTGTCCCCGACATGGATCTGACCGGAGAGGGCCTGCATGGAGCGCGCAAATTCATAGGGGCCGAAAGCGTAGAAGAAGGCTTCCACGACGGTGCCGTCGAGCGCGCCCGTCATCTGGTCAGTGCGGGAATCGGGGTCAAAGTCTGGCGCACAGGCGCTGACGCCCAGTAGTCCAAACGCTGACAGATTATACAGCGCTGCACGACGGGTGAGGGATGGTCGCATGGTATTCACCCTTTCTCAGGCGCCTGCCTTTAATGAGGAAACGATTCCATATGTACACTCGTACATATGATTGCGGAGTGAAAGATGCGTCAAGAGAACACGCCCCGACGGCGCGGACGTCGCAGAGCGGACGCGCCCGATGGCCGGGAGGCGCTGATCCGGGCCGCCACGCGACACTTTGCAGATTTTGGATATGAAGCGGCGGGGCTTCGCGCGATCGCGAAGGCCGCGAATGTCGCGCCCAATCTGGTGGCCGTGCACTTTGGCGGCAAGGAAGGCCTCTGGCAGGCTTGCGTGGACTCGTTCGGTCAGATGCTGGAGGGCAAGATTGCGGCGCTTCAGGCTCTCGCGGCTGACGAGCAGATGAGTGCGAGAGATCGTCTGGAGCTGATCATCCGCATGACCGCTTCTTTCTATGATCAGAGCGCCGATGTGCGCGGTTTCATTGCGCGCGGCAGCCTGGAGCCCGTCCCCAAAGGCCAGATCATCGCCGAGCAATTGTTGCAGCCGCTTTATGAAGCGGCGCGCCCGCTGATCCAGCAAGGCATCGACGAAAAGATCATACCGATCCAGGACCCGGCGCTGGTCTTCGTGATGATCAACGCAACCCTGGGCCAGCCCGATCGCATGGCCACAGCGCTCGCCGTGCTGTCGCCTGATACGCCGAGAGATCATGTATCCGAAAGGGTCGGCGAGGCGCTGACCAGACTGCTTCTGAACTAGGGAGAAATCGCAGGGCTCGCGGTGCAACTCGGACAAAGCAGGGCTCTGTCTGGTGGCGGAGGGGGAGGGATTCGAACCCCCGGAACCTCGCGGCTCAACGGTTTTCAAGACCGCCGCAATCGACCACTCTGCCACCCCTCCGTCACATCCGTGTTTAGCCCGGAGACAGGTGAGGGCACAAGCGCGCCCCGCTGACGCCTTGCAGTCGACGCGGCTCAAAATGCTGCACTGCCCCATAAAAAGCATTTATCGCTGCCATCAAAGCAATCATTTTGACGAAATAACGGCGCACCCTGTACAAACTGTAATCATGGCGCTCTCGATACAGGCATAGAGCGTTCCCTGTCTTTGTTTTCGCCAGAGCTCTGGCATGACTTCACATGCCCCTCATGTGCAGGCGGGAAAGCTGTGCCTGAACAAAAGCGCATATCTTTGTTCAGGGAGACTTCCGATATGACTTGGATCAACAAGGGCTTACTTCTGACGACCAGCGCCGTGATCGCACTCAGCGCATCCGCCTGCGCGACGTTTCCGGGCATGGGCATTCAGGGCGAACTCAACGACACCTCGCGTGAGGTCGCTCAAACTCAGGACTATCAGCGCCCCGCCATGGGACATGGCGTCCAGGAGCCGCGTCCCAACTCCGCCTGGTGGCCCGATCAGCTCGACCTGACGCAGTTGCGCCTCAATGAGACGACCCGATCCAATCCGCTCGGAGAAGACTTCGACTACGCGGCCGCCTTCCAGTCTCTCGATCTTGAGGCGGTGAAATCAGACCTGCGCGCGCTCATGACCGACTCCCAGGACTGGTGGCCGGCTGACTGGGGGCATTACGGTCCCTTCTTCATTCGCATGGCCTGGCACAGCGCCGGCACCTATCGCACTTTTGACGGTCGCGGCGGCGCGGGCGGCGGCCAGCAGCGGTTCGAACCGCTCAACAGCTGGCCCGACAACGCCAATCTTGATCGCGCCCGGCGTCTGCTCTGGCCGATCAAGCAGAAATACGGCGCGAACATTTCCTGGGCGGACCTGATGATTCTGGCCGGCACGGTCGCAATGGAAGACATGGGTTTTGAAACCCTGGGCTTCGCCGGCGGGCGTGAGGACGACTGGCAGGCCGAGCTTGTCTACTGGGGCGCCGAGGAAGAATGGCTGGGCAATGAGGCGCGCTATGAGGGCGGCGAACTCGAACGTCCGCTGGCGGCCTCGATGATGGGCCTCATCTATGTGAACCCGGAAGGCCCGAACGGCGTGCCGGATCCGCAACTCGCCGCGAACGCCATTCGCGACACCTTTGGCCGCATGGCGATGAATGACGAGGAAACCGCCGCGCTGATCGCCGGCGGCCACACCTTCGGCAAGGCCCATGGCGCCCATAGCCCGGAAGAATGCACCGGTCCTGAACCGGCCGCCAACGGGGTCGAGGCGCAAGGTCTGGGCTGGGACAATTCCTGTGGCACGGGCAATGGCGCCGACACGGTGACCTCCGGTCTGGAAGGCGCCTGGAGCGCGGCGCCCACCATGTGGACCATGCAGTATCTGGAGAACCTCTATAATTTCGAATGGGTCCAGAGCCGCAGCCCGGCCGGCGCCATTCAATGGATTCCCGCCAATCCGGAAGAGGCCATGATCGTTCAGGACGCTCACAATCCGGACGAGTACGAAACCCCGATCATGTTCACCACCGACCTCGCACTGAAGGTTGATCCGGCCTATCGCGAGATCACGACGCGCTTTCTGGAAAACCCCGAGGAATTCGAGGACGCCTTCGCCCGCGCCTGGTTCAAGCTGACCCACCGCGACATGGGCCCGAGCGCACGGTATCTGGGGTCGGACGTGCCCGATGTCGAACTGCTCTGGCAGGATCCGGTTCCGGCGGCTGATTACGCCCTGATCGATGATGGCGATGTCGCCGCACTCAAATCGGCGATTCTCGATACCGATCTGAGCAATGCCGAGCTTGTGCGCACGGCCTGGGCGGCGGCGTCCTCCTATCGGGACACCGATATGCGTGGCGGCGCGAATGGCGCACGCCTGCGTCTTGATCCGCAGCGCAGCTGGGCGGTCAACAATCCCGCCGAGATCAACCGTGTTCTTGCCGTGCTGGAAGGCATTCAGCAGGACTTCAATGACCGTCAGGCGGATGATGTTCGCGTATCCCTGGCCGATCTGATCGTTCTGGGCGGCGCAGCGGGGGTTGAACGCGCGGCCGAGCAGGCTGGTCATGACATCACTGTCCCGTTCGAGCCCGGACGCACGGACGCCTCCCAGGACCAGACCGATGTGGAAGCATTCAGCTATCTCGAGCCGCGTGCGGACGCCTTCCGGAACTATTATGATCCCGCCAACCGTCGCTCCCCGTCCGAACTGATGGTGGACCGCGCAGACACCCTGTCGCTGACGGTGCCGGAAATGACGGTTCTGCTGGGCGGCATGCGTGCGCTCGGAGCCAATACGGGCGACGCCGCTCATGGCGTTCTGACCGATCAGCCGGGCGTGCTGAGCAATGACTTCTTCGTCAATCTGCTGGACATGAACACGGTCTGGCGGCCGACCGACGCCGAGTATGTGTTTGAGGGCCGGGATCGTCAGTCAGGCGCGCTCAAATGGACCGCGACCGAAGCGGATCTTGTGTATGGCTCCAACGCCGAACTGCGCGCGGTGGTCGAGGTCTACGCCTTTGACGGCGCGGAAGACCGCTTTGTCGAGGACTTCGTCGACGCCTGGGTGAAAGTGATGCAGCTCGACCGCTTTGACCTTGATCGGTCCTAGCGTCCGCTTCCATCTGACCTGATGGGCAAGGGCCGCGGTTCCAAACCGCGGCCCTTGCTGCATCCATGCCGCCTGCGACACGCACTTTCGCCACACTTGGCTTGAATTACACTGGCTCCCAGCGAACCAGGGTCCGTGCATGTCCTTCACGAAACTGCGCCTGCTGCATTCAGGCCTCGCCATTCTGACCGTCCTCATGCTGGCCGGCTGTACGGGGCAGCCGCCCCAACAGCCGCGTCTGGGGCGTCAGGCGCCAGCCGTTCACCCCGCGCCGCCTCCGCCCGTGTTCACACCGGATGAGGATACGCCGCGCAGCGTGGAGACGGGGCTCGCCAGCTGGTATGGGCCGGGTTTTGAGGGTCGCCAGACAGCGAACGGCGAAATTTTTGATTCTACACAGCTGACTGCTGCGCATCGCACCATGCGACTGCCCAGCCGGGCGCGGGTGACGCGTCTGGATACGGGCGCCAGCATCATCGTTCGGGTGAATGATCGCGGCCCATATATCGACGGCCGCCTGATCGATCTCAGCCACGCCGCCGCGCAAGCCCTCGGCTTCACCGATGACGGGCTTGTGGAGGTGAGGGTGGAGGGTCTGGGTCCGGCCGATCGGCGTGACCGCGCCGCGCCGCCCGTCTTTTTTGATCCTGAAACCGGTCCGCCCGGAGATCACACGCCGTCTTTCACCCAAAATCTGGACGCCACGCTTCAGCCAAGTTCCGATGAAGGCTAGGGTGTCCGCAACCGCCGCCGATTCCGCTTCAACCGCCAATCCCGGGACCCTCATCATGCGTCGACTGCTCTGCCTGCTCGCCCTGATCACTGTCAGCCTATCGCCGTCCGCGATGGCGCAGAGCGCGTTTGACACGCGCGCCTCCCACGCCGTGATCCTGGATTACGAGAGCGGGGACGTGCTGTTCTCCAAGAATGGCGAGGAGCCGATGCCGCCGGCCAGCATGTCGAAGCTGATGACCGCGCTCATGGTCTTCGAGGCCCTTGAGGACGGACGGTTCACGCTCGACACCTCCTTGCCGGTCAGTGAGAACGCGTGGCGGCGAGGCGGAGCGGCCTCGGGGTCCTCCACCATGTTCCTCGATGTGAACTCACGCGCCGAAGTCGGCGATCTGATCCGGGGCATCATCGTGCAATCAGGCAATGACGCCTGCATCGTGGTGGCGGAAGCGCTTGGCGGCACGGAAGAGAACTTCGCCCAGATGATGACCGAGCGCGCCCATGAGCTGGGTTTTGAGAGCGCCAGCTTCGCCAACGCGACGGGCTGGCCCGATCCTGATCACCGGATTTCCGCGCTGGATCTTGCGCGCCTGGCCCGCCACATCATCGAGACCTATCCGCAATACTATGACATCTATTCGGAAACCGAGTTCACCTATAACGGCATCCGTCAGTATAACCGCAATCCGTTGCTGGGCGTGTTTGACGGCGCGGATGGGCTGAAGACCGGCCATACCGAGGAATCCGGCTATGGCCTTGTCGCCTCGGCGGAACGCGACGGCGAGCGTCGGATCGTTGTTTTCAACGGCATGGACTCCAATCGCGCGCGGGCGGATGAATCCGAGCGCCTGATGCGGGCTGCGTTCTCAGAATTCTCGACCGTGGACCTTGTCGAGGCCGGCGAGGTTCTGGGTGACGCCGAGGTCTATCTGGGCGTGGCCCCGCGTGTGGAGCTGCGCGCCGCTGAAAACCTGTCCTTTGGCCTGCATCGTCGCGATCGCGACGGCGTCACCGCCGAACTGGTCTATCAGGCTCCCCTGCATGCGCCGGTTCAGGAGGGGGACATTGTCGGTCAGCTGGACGTCACCTTGCCCGATGGTCGCGAGATGAGCGTGCCGGTTGAAGCCGCCCAGTCTGTGGCCCGCAAGGGCGCGATGGGCCGGGCTGGCGCGGCCTTGGCGCGTCTGATCCGTGGCGGTTGATCCATGACCCAAGGTCGTTTCATCACGCTGGAAGGCGGGGAGGGCGCGGGGAAGACCACGCTGGCCAAGGCCTTGTCTGAGTCCCTGGAATCGCAGGGCGTCAGAACCCTGATCACGCGAGAACCCGGCGGCACGCCCAATGCCGAAGCCCTGCGCAATTTGCTGGTGGAGGGTGATACCGAACGCTGGTCCGCCCTGTCTGAAACCCTGTTGTTGTATGCCGCGCGCGTTGACCATGTGGAGCGCCTGATCCGGCCCTCCCTCGATCAGGGCATCTGGGTGATCTGTGACCGCTTCTCGGACTCAACGCGCGCCTATCAGGGCGCTGCGGGCGGCATGTCGACCGCGCAGATCGATGAGATCGACCGCGCCAGTATGCATGGTTTTGGCCCGGACCTCACCTTTGTCGTGGATCTTGATCCTGAGACCGGCCTTGAGCGCACGCGTCTTCGCGGCGAAGGCGCCACGCGCTTCGAGCGCAAGCCGGCCGCCTTTCACCATGCTCTTCGCGTCGCCTTTCTGGATATCGCACGCGCGGCGCCAGAGCGCTGCGTGGTGCTTGATGGCGCCATGCCGGCGGATCAGGTTGCGGCATCGGCCTTCGATATCCTGACCCAACGCCTCGGAGCGCTGAAGTGAGTGACGAGGATCGCCCAGAAGCGGACCGGGAAGGGGGGCTGCCCCACCCTCGTCGCGTCTACGACCTGTTCGGACAGGATGCGGCGCTCAACGAGGCCGAAGCCGCGATCAGCAGCGGGCGCATGCATCATGCCTGGATGGTGTCGGGGCCCAAGGGCGTGGGAAAGGCGAGTTTCGCCTACCGTCTGGCCCGACGACTGCTGGGCGCCCGGGCGACTGACGAGGCGGGACTGGCGAGCGATCCGGACGATCCGGTCTGCCGCCGGCTTGAAGCGCTGTCGCATCCTGACTTCCTTCTGATCCGTCGCCCCTATAACGACAAGACCGGCAAGCTGAAGGGCGAGATCCCGGTCGAGGAGGCGCGTCGCGCGCCGGAATTCTTCTCCAAGAGCGCCAGCGGCAAGGGGTGGCGGGTCTGCATCGTCGACAGCGCAGACGAGCTGAACGTCAATTCCGCCAATGCTTTGCTGAAAACTCTTGAAGAACCGCCTCAGCGAGGCTTGCTCATTCTTATCGTGAATACGCCCGGACGCCTGCTCCCGACGATCCGATCGCGCTGCCGTCGTCTGATCCTTCGCGCGCCCAGCATTGAAGCCACGACGCAATGGCTCATGGACCGCCACCAGATGAGTGCTGATGAAGCGCAGCGCGCCGCAATGCTGGCGCAGGGCGCGCCGGGCCGTGCGCTCGCTTTGGCGGAAACTGATGCGCCCGCCTTGATGGCCACCATCGATACGGCCTTGTCCGGTCTGCCGCGCCTTGATCGCGCGGCCATCGCACAAATCGCCGCCTCGGCTACGCGCAAGGGCGGGGAGCAAATCAAACCGATCACGCTCGATTTTCTGGTGGCTGACGCTCAGAACCGCGCCCGCGCCCTGGCGCTTGAAACCGGCGGTGCGGACAGGGCGGGCGCCTGGGTGGAGGCGGCCGACCGCCTGACCCGTCTGGCGAGAGAGAGCGAAACCCTCTACCTCGACCCGAAACAGACACTCTACGCCGCATTCGGGCTGATGCAGGATGCGGCCCAAGCAGACTGAGACCTGATGCTGATCGACACCCATATCAATGTTCATGGCGAGGATTACGCCAACGATCTGGACTCCGTTCTGGACGCCGCTCGGGATGCGGGCGTCTCTCCGATGATCGCAATCTGCTGTCGCCTGCATGAATTCGAGCAGGTCGCCGCCATCGCGGAAAAGCATGACGACGTCTATTGCACCATTGGGGCCCACCCGCATCACGCCAAGGACCGGCCTGACATCACAGCCGATGAACTGCTGGACATCGCCCGGCATCCCAAGGTCGTCGCCATTGGCGAGACCGGACTTGATTTCCATTACAATTACAGTCCGGCCGAAGATCAGTATCCCTCACTGCGCGCGCATATCGAGGCGGCGCGTCGCGCTGATCTGCCGATCATCCTGCATTGCCGGGACGCCGATCAGCAGATGGCGGAGCTTCTTGAGGACGAAATGGGGAAGGGGGCGTTCCGGCCGCTTCTGCACTGCTATACCGGGGGCTCCGAGCTGGCGCGACGCGCGGCCGCGCTCGGCGCCTATTTCTCCGCATCGGGCATCATCACTTTCAAGAAGGCCGAGGATGTCCGGTCCGTCTTCCGTGACATCGTGCCTGAGGACCGGGTGATTGTGGAGACGGACTGCCCGTATCTGGCGCCTGTTCCGCATCGGGGAAGGCGCAATGAACCTGCATACTTGCCACATGTTCTTGACAAGCTGTGCGAGGTGAAGGGCTGGTCATCCGAGGAAGGCGCCGAACGCACCACGCAGGCGGCTCTGCGTCTGTTTGACCGGATCCGCATCGCATGACGTCGGGCCCGGTGATCAGAGCCCGCATCCTGGGCTGTGGATCATCAGGCGGCGTGCCGCGCATTGATGGAGACTGGGGGGCGTGCGACCCCAGGAACCCGAAAAATCGACGGTCCCGCTGTAGCTTGCTAGTGGAACGCGCACACAGCCTGGAGGCCCTCAAGGCAGGCGAAGCCACGCGCTTGCTGATTGATACATCTCCGGATTTACGTGAGCAGATGCTCTCGGCAGGCGTCACCAGCATTGATGGCGTCGCCTTTACACACGCCCATGCGGATCAGGCGCACGGCATTGATGACGTCCGGGCGTTTGTCTATCGACGCGGCGCCCGGCTCGACGCAATGATGAATTCGCAAACGCAGTCGCTGTTGCGCGCGCGCTTCGGCTACATCTTTGAGACGCCAGAGGGCTCAGGCTATCCGCCGCTCATGCGGGATCATGGCCTTGAAGCGGGCCAGACCGCCAGCATTGACGGTCCGGGCGGTCAGATCGAACTTTCGCTCTTTGATGTGGTTCATGGACGGGAACCGTGCAGCGGCGTTCGCATCGGGCCGCTGGCTTACACGCCGGACGTGAACGGCCTCGACCAGAAAGCCATGCAGGCGCTGTCAGGGACAAGCCTCTGGATCGTGGACGCACTGCGTGACAAGCCGCATCCCAGTCACGCGCATGTCAATCTGGCGCTCGACTGGCTGTCGCAGATAAAGCCCCGGCTTGGCGTCCTGACCAATCTTCATATCGATCTTGATTACAAGGACCTCCTGGAACGCCTGCCAGAGGGCGTCAGGCCGGCTTATGACGGCCTCCAGATAACCCTCGCGCCGTCAGATGGCGCCTTGATTGATCTGAGCCGCATATAATCCAATTCTTTTCTCATAATATGTCTTATGCGCACTTTCTCGGTAGGTCTCACTGGCCCGCATTGGTGACAAACTTCAAATTAAACACGTTTGTTATCTTGATATTCTCAACCCGCCCCTCACACTCCTGAATAAGTTCACTGAGTGATGGAGGCGATTCATGCCGACCTCGACAGATCTATCGGACCTGCGCCGCACCTTCCTGAGCCGGGCCCATGACGACATCCAGGCCTTGCACGCCCGCCTGCAGACCGATGGAGGATCTGGCGTTGATCCAGAATTGCTGGATGACATCGCGAGGCTGTCGCATCGACTCCTGGGGTCGTACGGATCCTTTGGTTTTCCAGCCATGGCTCGCAATTTCGAGCTCATCGAGGAGGTCGCCCTCACCCAGCTTTCTTCGGACCTTGATGCTCGCCCCGCATTGGAACAGACGCGCCTGCCGGACATGATCGCCGACATGCTCGATCAGGCGGGCGTGCTCAGAGATCTGGGCTATGAGCCCCGTACCGAAGACCTGTCAGTGTCGCCCCTTGTGGACCCCAGGGACAACAAACGCATTCTCTTTGTGGATGACGACACCAATCTGCATGGCCTCGCTGAGATGTATCTCAAGGAGGAAGGTTATTCTTCAGTCGTTTACGAGACATGCGCCAAAAACGCGGTCGAATACCTCAGCGCGCATTCCGTCGACGCCATAATCTGCGACTGGCAACTTGAGGGCGACAATGGTCTCGACCTGCTCAGGAAAGTTCGCTCGGGCGGCTTGCAGCCCTCACGGGAAACGCCGTTCATTTTCATGACCGTCCCCTCCTCAAAGCAGGCGATCGAACGCGCCGGCCTGTACCGGCCGGATGGCTATCTCCTCAAACCCTTTGACGCGCATCGCCTTCATGGCGTTCTGGGGCGCGCGCTCGCGAACTGATCGGACACGGTGGGTAACGATTGCAATAGAACCCTCGCATAGAGTGGGCCCAGCCTTAACGGAGTCCTGTATGCCCAGCGCAAACCCGAGACGCGTCGTCGAACAGTTCTGCAACAGGTTTCCAGAACAACTTGCCACCTTGACCCGGATCATGGGTGATGACAAGGCATCCCAATTCGAGCTCAAGCAGAACCTCAAATCTCTACATGCGGAAAGTCACCGTCTGAAAGGCGCTGCGTACTGCATGGGATTCCCGATCCTGGGGGCGCAGTTCTTCAAGCTGGAACAGGATGCGGATGAGCTCCTGCAATCGAAACAGGACATCACGCCGAAGCGCATGGAGCGCATCTATGTCAGCTTGAGCAAGATCGCGAAACTGCGCAGCTATGTCACGGTCGACCATTCCAAGCTGGTGCAAAGTTTTGAGAATCCAGCGCCAAGATCCTATGGGGATGACCAGGCCGATGCCCTTCGAAAGCTCCTGAAGGTTCAACGCATCCTCTTTGTCGAGGACGATATATCCGTGCGCAATCTCGTGCGGGAACTTCTGACGGATATCGGCGTCGGCGAAGTTCGTATGGCGAGTTCGGGACAGGAAGCCTTGGCGCTGATGCGCACCTACACGCCGACCATGTTGCTTTCTGACTGGTACATGCAACCTGTAGACGGCTTGTCGCTTCTCAGGCAGGTGCGCTCTGGTCAGGCCCGCCTTCCCAGCCAGACCCCCATCATCTTTCTGACGTCAGAGAACAACGCCGAGAAAATTCACTCCGTGATCCGGAACGGAGTCGACCATGTCCTCATCAAACCCTTCAATCGGGCTGTGGTCATGCGCGCCATCAGCCGGATCGCCCAGCAACAACGTCCGCACTAGCCGTCCAGATCTTCCCAGATCTTCAGCAAGCTCTCCGGCAGGGTCATCGGATCGAAAGGCTTGACGATGACCGACTGGGCGCCCGCGCTGATATAGGCGTCAAGTTCATGGGATTGCGCCTTGGCCGTCATGAAGATCACGGGCGTGTTCATGAATTCCGGCTTCTGTCTGAGCGCCGCCAGAACCTCCAGCCCATTCATTCCAGGCATCATCATGTCCAGCATGATCAGCTGGGGTTCGTCTTGCCCAAGCCTGGCGAGCGCTGTTGGCCCGTCCTCGTAAAGCTGCACGCTGAAGCCGCCGATCTCACTGAGCGACATGTTCAGGATCATCCGGATATCCGGGTCATCCTCGACACACGCGATCCTCTTGAGCGTCATCCGATGATCATCCGATCTGGGTCTGGAGGCTGATGAAGTCAGTCGTCTCGTCGACGAGGGGGTCAACGGCGACGGCGTCAACGATCGGAAGCAGGATATGGAAGACTGTCCCCTCACCGACCTTGGTGTCGAAACTGATCTCCCCATCAAAGGCTTCAACGAGGTTCTTGGTGATATTCAGGCCAAGGCCATTCCCGCCGACGCGACGTGTGGTCGAACTGTCAGCCTGGGAGAAGCGGTCAAAGATGCGCGGCTGGAACTCTTCCGGAATTCCGGGGCCATTGTCGGCCACGGAGATCCGGATATGGCCGTCCTCAAGCCTGCGCGTGAGAATTGTCACGGTCTCTCCGGCCGGGGAATATTTCGCCGCATTGGACAAGAGATTGACCAGCGCCTGGGTGAAGCGTGACACATCCAGACGGACGGGCGGGTCATCGGCCTTCAGGTCGAGCACGAATTGGACATCATGCTCCTCGGCCAGAACGCGATGGCTTTCCACGACATCCTGCACGAGGTCATCACAGGGCACCTCTTCCATCCGGTATTCCAGCTTGCCGGCGGCGATCTTCTCAAGATCGAGGATGTCATTGACCAGATGATGCAGACGATCACAGCTACGTTGGGCCATATCCAGCAATGTGGACGCCTTCTGGTCATCCTTGAACTTCGCCTGCAGGCGTGCCTGAAGCAGGCTCAAGGAGCCCAGCATGGATGTCAGGGGCGTTCTCAGCTCATGGTTCACGGTGGAGACAAACTCGTCCTTCATCACCTCCATCTGCTTGCGCGCTGAAATATCCCGGATCATCAAGCCGAAAAGCTTGCCGTCAGCCCTCTGGACATCGCTCAGGGTCAGCTCGACAGGCAGGGGCTCAGCATTCTTCATGCATGCTTCCGCCTCGAAGGTTTCACCCACCAGATGCTGCTCGATGAAACACGAGATCTTCCGGACAGCTCCCTCACGCTCCTGCCGGACGCCATCCGGCAGCAGGACTGAAATATCCTGGCCGATCAGCTCATCCTCTGCATATCCGAACATGACTCTTGCGGCTGGGTTCAGGGACTGAATGGATCCGTCCGGCCGCATCAGGATCAAGCCGTCGATGATGTTCTCGAATGTATTGGCGCTCAGCTCATTCTGCTTGAGGGCCTGCGTCATCTCCATGAAGGCGCGACCCAGCTCGCCGATCTCGTCATTATTGCTGAAACTGATCGCTATGGGTTCCCGGGACTGGCCATAGGTGAGCACGGCCTCGGTCAACTCTCCCAGGGGACGGGTCAGGCTGGTGACAAAGAGCAAAGACCCAATCGCGGTCAGCACCACCAGGCTGACCGCTAGCAACATGGATTGCTGGCGAATGGCGTAGGCGCCCTGCATCAGCGCTTCGTTCGGTTCGCCAACCAGAATCCGGAAGATCAGACCGTTCCCGCCACCCTCACCTGCTTCCAGGGTGTGGAGGACATAGGTGTAACCGTCGACGTCCTGAAGCGCTTCGGCATCCAGACTGAGGAGTTCAGGCGGCTCGAAGCCCGCCTGGAAGGCGAACTCATTGCGCACCACGCCCTGGTCCGGAAGGTAATGGATGAAATTGTCCTGGGAATCCGAGATGTAGACTTCATAGTCCGGCGCGGCCTCTAGCAGCGCCTCTTCCATGATCACGCGTATGTCGGAATTGATCACGATGATCCCGATAGGGTCGCCTTCGGGCGTCCGCACAGAGACGATGGTCCTCACCGTTGGCGTCATGTCCCCGCTGGGACCGCCAAACTCGCGATTGACCGTAATGGGAGAGGTGTAGATGGCGTCCTGCGGCGTCATCAATCCAGGCTGGAAATAGAACTCCTCTCCCTTCCTCTGAAGCTCCTGCGCATCAACGATTTCATACCCTTCGGCCAAACGGTTGACGCGGACGATCTCTCGCCCGCCATCTTCTATGCCAATAAAGCGGATTTGCGTGTATTCACGCTCAACCTCGAGATGGGACCTGAAGATGTCCGCCAGTCTCTCCCGCCAGGTCTCGAGCGTGCTGCCATCATATGGGTCGACGCCATTGTTGGCTTTTGCCCGTATGATGCCCTCGATGGGCGGCGTATTGCGGATGATGAAGGCCTGATCATTCGCAATCTGGAACGCGCTTTGTATGTGAGCGGCGACCACGCGGGTCTCGGCATGCAGCTCCGCGCGCGCCGCGGTCCGGCTCATCGAACTGGCCTGGATGAAATTCGCAAATCCCACAACCATGGCGACGGAAACCGTCACCGTGACCACAAGGATGAGAATCTTGGCGCGAAGGGAGACAGTTGTGAGAATCGTGATCTCCATAAACACAACCAATGAATGCGATCAGGTTCGGCTGTGCAACTGAAAAAACAATGAACCATCAAGCGCGTTTCCGGCGCCCCTTTCCCAAGGACACCGACTTCCCTTATTCAGCAGGGAATCTGTTTCACCCGAATGCGCTGGATGATGATGACCGATAACCCCGACACTGCAGCCTGCTTTCCCTATCGTGATCGCGAGGCCATCGACTCAAAGCCGGTTGGAGCGCTGGATCGTTTGCTCGCCATCATGGACAGGTTGCGCGATCCCGACGGCGGTTGCCCCTGGGATATCGAACAGACATTCCGCACCATCGCCCCCTACACGATCGAGGAGGCCTACGAAGTCGCGGACGCGATCGAGCGTGAAGACATGGCTGAACTCAAGGACGAGCTCGGCGATCTTCTCTTCCAGGTCGTTTTCCATAGCCAGATGGCGCAAGAGGAAGGCCTCTTCCGCTTCGAGGACGTCGCCGACGCGATTTCAGAGAAGATGTTGCGTCGCCATCCCCATGTCTTCTCGGATGCGGATGCGCGGGACGCCCAATCCCAGATCAGCGCCTGGGAGGCCCAGAAAGCAGAGGAACGCGCGGCGAAGGCCGATAAAGACCCGTCTGTGCTGGCCAATCTGCCCGTCGCCCTGCCCGCCTTGTTGCGGGCTGAGAAACTCTCCAAACGTGCGGCCCGGGTCGGGTTTGACTGGCCGGACATCGATCAGGTTCTGGACAAGATCGAGGAAGAATTGACTGAAGTCCGGGAGGCCATCGCCGAGGACGACCCGGCGCATATTCACGAAGAGATCGGAGATCTCCTGTTCGCGGTTTCCAATCTCGCGCGCAAACTCCAGCTGGATCCGGAAACCGCACTGCGGGACGCCAACGCGAAATTCGAACGTCGTTTCCGCGGCGTGGAAGCGCGTCTGACCCGCGAAGGCGGGAGTGTTCAGGAGGCCGACCTTGAAACCATGGAAGCCCTGTGGCTCGCGGTCAAAACCGAGGAGCGGTCCTAGTCAGCCAGGCTGTCAGCCTCTTCGAAAACGCCATAACGCTGGTTGAATCGGCCGGCGTCCGCTTCACTCAGGCGCACATGCACGCTCACCACGCCCGTATCGCGATCTGTGGTCTCTGACAGGATCGCGCCATGGCGATGCACAAAGGCCAGCGCTTCCGCATCAGACGGGCCGAACTCCAGGCGCAGAGCGACATCATCAACGGACAGGGCCAGTTCGACCTGTTCCAGAAGCGCGTCAACGCCCGCCCCCGTCACTGCGGAGGTCACGATGCTGACAGGCCCGTTCTCCCGCTTGGGCAGCTTGGCGCGCCAGACCAGCTCTTCATGATCCTCAGCCGACAGCTGATCGGACTTGTTCCACGCTTCAATGACGTGCTGGTCTGCTTCTGCTCCGGCGCCCAGGGCGGCCAGGACCGATTCCACATCCGCCTTGCGGCCTTCATGGTCGGGATCGGCCATGTCGCGCACATGGATGAGTACATCCGCCTCGATCACCTCTTCGAGTGTCGCGCGGAACGCTGCAATCAGCTCGGTCGGCAAGTCCGTGATGAAGCCCACCGTATCACTCATCAGGACGCGGCGGCCTGAGGGCAGTTTGACGCCGCGCACCGTGGGATCCAGCGTGGCGAACGGCATGTCCTTGGCGAGAACCTGTGCGTCCGAGAGCAGGTTGAAGAGGGTCGACTTGCCCGCATTCGTGTAACCGACAAGGGCGACTGTGGGCCAGGGCGCGGTCTGGCGCTTCTTGCGGTGCAGGGAGCGGGTGCGCTTGACCTCGTCCAGCTCGCGGCGGAGCTTGGCCATCTTGTCCGCGAGAATACGACGGTCCGTTTCGATCTGGGTTTCCCCCGGACCGGCCAGGAAGCCGCGACCGCCGCGCTGGCGCTCAAGGTGGGTCCAGGTGCGCACAAGGCGCGAGCGCTCATACGCCAGGCGCGCCAGCTCGACCTGCAATCGGCCCTCGCGCGTTTGCGCGCGCAGGCCGAAGATCTCGAGGATCAGACCGGTCCGATCAATCACCTTGGCATTGAGCTTCTTTTCCAGATTGCGTTGCTGGATGGGGCTCAACGCAGCGTCAATGATGACGACCGTGATCTCGGCGTCTTTCACGCGTTCAGCGATCTGCGCGATCTTGCCGGTGCCGAAGAAGCCGCTCGACTCAACACGACGCAGCGGCTCTATGCGGGCTTCCGCCGTGACCAGATCCAGAGCTTGCGCCAGGCCAATGGCCTCTTCCAACCGCGCCTGAGCGCGATTGGCGTCCGTCCCCGGATATTGCGGAGAGAGAACGAGTGCGGTTTGCGGCGCGGGCTTGCGGTCGATCAATCCTCGGCGTCTCCTTCGGCCTCGTCCTTGTCAAACAGCTGGACGGGCTGGCTTGGCATGATGGTGGAAATGGCGTGCTTGTAGACAAGCTGGATCTGGCCTTCGCGGCGAAGCAGAACGCAAAAATTGTCAAACCAGGTGACAACGCCCTGAAGTTTTACGCCATTGACCAGAAAGATGGTGAGAGGAGTCTTGCCCTTGCGAACCGTGTTGAGAAAAACGTCCTGCAGGTTTTGTTTCTTATCGTTAGACATCGGCCTTATCGCACTTGAATTCCGGCGCAATCCGTGCGCCCCCTCAGTTAGGTAAACATACCTTGGCCCGGCTGCAACAGGATTGCCTGTCAGCGCTCAGTCAGTCACGCGCGAAGATGACATAAAACGCGGCGGCCGCAGCCAGCACTTCCAGCCGTCCCAGCACCATGATGAACCCGGATACCGCCAGCGCTGCTGGCGGAAGCGCTGCGTAATCAACGCCTGCCAGCGGTCCCGCATTCACAAGTGAAGCCGTTGACACCATCCAGGCCTGTTCAAAGGTCACTCCAGCGGCGCCAAGCGCCACGGCCCCGAGTCCGAGCGCGGCCGGATAGGCCAGCGCATACACCCAGACGCCGGCGAGCGCCGAATCACTGACAGGCCGACCAATGAACCGGGTCCGGACCGCAGCGGACGGATGGCTGAGAGAGGAGAGCTCGCCTCCCGCCCGGCGCAGCAGGAGCAGGATGCGCGGCATCTTGATGCCGCCGGAGGGGGAA
>NZ_DJIQ01000031.1:0-4566 GCF_002433705.1 Oceanicaulis sp. UBA6590 | reverse complement strand
GGCGGCTTCATGGTCACCCAGCGCATGCTGGCGATGTACAAGAAAAAAGAAAAGCCGGCGGCCAAGCCGAAGGCGGAGGGCTAAGCCATGTCAGCCAATCTCGCCGCAATCCTCTACATGGTCTCGGGCATATTGTTCATCATGGCGCTTCGGGGCCTTTCGAGCCCGGAAACCTCCCGCCAGGGCAATTATCTGGGCATGGCCGGCATGGCCATCGCCGTGGGCACGACCCTGTTTTACGTCGAGCTCGACGGGCTGGGCCTGCTGCTGATCCTGGGCGCGGTCGCCATTGGCGGCGGCATCGGCGCGGTCATCGCCCGGCGCATCCCCATGACGGACATGCCCCAGCTGGTCGCGGGCTTCCACTCGCTGGTGGGTCTGTGCGCCGTGCTGGTCGCCGCCGCCGCGCTCTATGAGCCGCACGCCTTCCACATCGCCACCGCCACCGGCAAGCTCAAGGGCCTGTCGCTCGTCGAGCTGTCGCTGGGAGTCGCCATTGGCGCGATCACCTTCTCGGGCTCTGTGATCGCCTTCATGAAGCTGCAGGGCCTGATGAGCGGCGCGCCGATCGTCTTCAAGGGTCAGCACTGGCTGAACCTCGCCATTGGCGCAGCGATCTTCGTCTTCATCACCTTCCTGACCGCCTCGGGCGGGGACGCCAAGATCGCCTTCTGGATCATCACCCTCCTCGCACTGGTGCTGGGCGTGCTGCTGATCATCCCGATCGGCGGCGCGGACATGCCGGTTGTCGTCTCCATGCTCAACTCCTATTCGGGTTGGGCGGCTGCAGCGCTCGGCTTCACGCTTGAGAACACGGCGCTGCTGATCACCGGCGCGCTGGTAGGCAGCTCGGGCGCGATCCTGTCCTACATCATGTGCAAGGGCATGAACCGCTCCTTCATCTCGGTGATCCTGGGCGGCTTCGGCGCTGACCCGGCCTCCGCCGGCGCTGCGGCGGATGTGGACCGCACGGTCAAGCAGGGCTCGGCCGATGACGCGGCCTTCATCATGAAGAACGCCGGCAAGGTCATCATCGTCCCCGGTTACGGCATGGCGGTGGCGCAGGCCCAGCACGCGCTCAAGGAGATGGCCGACACCCTCAAGGAAGAGGGCGTGGACGTGAGCTACGCCATCCACCCGGTGGCGGGGCGGATGCCCGGGCATATGAACGTGCTCCTGGCCGAAGCCCAGGTGCCCTATGACGAGGTGTTCGAGCTTGAGGACATCAATTCCGAATTCGCGACCGCCGACGTGGCCTTCGTGATCGGGGCCAATGACGTCACCAACCCCGCCGCCGAGGAAGATCCGGCCAGCCCGATCTATGGCATGCCGGTGCTGCAGGTGTGGAAGGCGAAGACGGTCTTCTTCGTCAAGCGCTCGCTCGGTTCCGGCTATGCCGGCATCGAGAACCCGCTCTTCTTCCGGGACAACACCATGATGTTGCTGGGCGACGCCAAGAAGATGAGCGAAAGCATCGTCAAGGCGCTCGACTAGAGCCCGACAGACAATTGAGCGCCCCGCCCGGATCTCCGCGGCGGGGCGTTTTCTTTCAGGCCTTCACACTGACCGGCGCCTGAGCCGGTTTGCCCGAGCCGCCGCCCAGGGCGACACAGCCCATGACGATCAGTGCGCCCAGAATCTGAAGCGGGCTGAGCGCCTGGCCCAGCACGACCCAGCCCAGCAGCACTGCAGTGAGCGGGCTGAGAAAGCCCAGGGGCGTGATCGCCGCCGGCCCCAGTCGGGCAATGCCCCGGAACCATAGACAATAGGTCAAGGCGGCCCCCACCAGACCCAGCCAGACAAAGCCCGCCGCATGCGCCAGCGTGAGCGGCGGCAGAGCCGGCTCAACGAAAAGGGCCACCGGGAGTAGAAGCACGCCGCCTGCGGTCAACTGCCAGCCGGCAAAGGTCAGGGCTGAAACAGGCGGCTGCCAGCGGCGCGTCAGCACGGAGCCCATCGCCATCGCGACGGCGCCTACAAGCGCCGCAACAACGCCCACGCCATCAAGCTGGGCTTCCGGTCCCAGAACCAGCAGGGCGACGCCGCCAATTCCCGCGACCGCCGCGGTCAGATTGCGCGCGGTCAGCGACGTGCTGAGCAACAGGCTGGACAAATAGAGCACGATCAGCGGCTGGATCGCCCCCAGGGTCGCCGCAACGCCGCCCGGCAGGCGATAGGCGGCGATGAAAAGCGCGCTCCAGAACACGGAAAAATTCAGACCGCCCAGCACGAAAAGCCGCCCCAGCCAGCGGACGGGCGGGAGGCTGCGCGTCATCAGCATCAGGAGCAGGCCGGCCGGCAGGGCCCGCAACACTGCCGCTGTGAGCGGATACCCGTCGGGAAGCAGGTTCGTGGTGACCAGATAGCTGGTGCCCCAGATCATTGGCGCGCTGGCGGTAAGGGCGAGATCGAGCGAGCGGGACATGACCGCCTCCTGTTTATCTTGACGTCGAGATAGTTGCTCGCTGTCTTGACGTCAAGATAGATGGCTCTAGTTCTTCGATGATGGATCAAGTCGACCGCATTCTCGCCCAATGGCATGCCGAACGTCCCGATCTCGATGTGGGGCCGATGGGCGTGTTCGGGCGGCTCAAGCGCCTCGCAGACCATCTGCAGGCCGAGATCGGCAGGGTCTATGCCGAGAACGGGCTGACCTTCGCAGCGTTTGACGTGCTCGCGACCCTGCGCCGGGCCGGTCCGCCCTATGCCCTCAGCCCGTCCGATCTCGTGAACTGGACGATGGTCACATCCGGCACGATGACGAACCGCATTGATCGTCTGGAAGAACAGGGCCTGATCGCGCGTCGCCCCAACCCTGAGGATGGCCGCAGCAATGTCGTTGCGCTCACCGATCAGGGCTTCGCGCTGATTGACCGCGTCATCGACGCTCATGTCGCCAACCAGCATCGCCTCATCGCTCAACTCCCAGAGGACTTGCGTGACGGACTTGAAGACGGTCTGCGCGCCTGGCTCGCGAGTTTCGAAACATCCCCTGGGCCGGAGTGAGGCTTTAGCGCCGCACCCGGCATTCTTTCCCGACCTGTCATAGGGCTTGTTGCTGGACTCTGCCCGCCCGCTCCGCCTTTCTGTCACAAACGCCATAGGGGACACGGCGTGATGGGGATGCAAGCAGGGATGGATCGCGCCGCGAGCTGGGGCGAAGCCGTCTGGCGCGTCTGGGAGGATGCGCCGGAACCTGTGAGATATGGGGCCCTGTGTATCATCGCGATCTACGCAATCTGGCTGGTGCTGTTCTTCACCCAGCGCCGCATCCTCTATTTCACCGATCCGACCCGGATCCATCCGTCTGATTGCGAGCTGGACCGCACCGAGGAAACGGAACTCGGAACGCCGGACGGCCACACCCTGATCGTTTGGCGGGCGGATGCGAAGGACGACGCCCTGCCCCACATCCTCTATCTGCATGGCAATCGGCGGGCCTTGTGGCGCCGGGCCCGGTTCTTTCGCCTGTTCATCGCGTCGGGCTGGGGTCTGAGCGCGCTCGCCCATCGCGGCTTTAACGGCTCGACGGGACGGCCCAGCGAACCGGCCAATGTGGCCGACGCCATTCTCGCCTTTGATGCGCTGGTCGCAGAGGGGATCAGGCCCGGGCGGATCGTGGTCTATGGCGAAAGCCTGGGGTCGGGCACGGCGGTGCAGCTGGCCGCAGCGCGCCCTGTGGGCGGGCTGATCCTGCACGCCCCCTATGACAGCTTTCGCGACATTGTCCGCTCGCGCACCGCCTGGCTGCTGCCGCGCGCCATCTTCCGGGAGAGGTACGACTCCATCCGCCAGATCGGACAGGTGAAAGCCCCAGTCCTGTGGCTGCATGGGGACAAGGATCGCATCATTCCGCAGGGGCGCGGACGGCGGCTCTATGACGCCGCCCTGTCGACGAAATACGCGGCCCTTGTGAAGGGGGCGAACCATTTCGGCATCTACACCCAGGCGGTCTTCAACCAGCATGTCCGCTTCTTCGCCGAAGCCTGCGCCAGCCTGAACGGGCAGGGTCGCCCTGGGCCCGAGATGAGCGTCATAGACCCCGTCCTGCCGAAAGAGGACGCCCACCCCGAACTGTCAAAGGGGCGCGTTCCCCTGGCTGGGAAACGGCGCTAGCCTGATCTTATGTCGTTTTACGAAACCCATATCCTGCCCCATCTGATCGGCTGCGCCTGCGGCGCGCCCCAGATCATGAAACAGCGCTCGCTTCTCGTGCCCAAGGCAGAAGGCCGGGTTCTGGAAGTGGGCTTCGGCGCCGGCCCCAATCTCAGCTTCTATGATCCCTCCAGGGTCAGCCGCGTCTTCGCGCTGGAACCGTCCGAAGGCATGCGGCGCAAGGCGCAGAAAGCAATCGCGGACTGTCCTGTGGCTGTCGAGCTGATGGACCTGCCTGGCGAGGCCATCCCGCTCGACGATGACAGCGTGGATACGGTGGTGCTGACCTATACCGCCTGCACCATTCCCGATGTGAACGCCGCCCTGGCCCAGATGCGCCGTGTCCTGAAACCCGGGGGACGCCTCCTGTTTTCCGAGCATGGCCTTGCGCCGGATACCGGCGTCCAACGC
>NZ_DJIQ01000011.1:0-4581 GCF_002433705.1 Oceanicaulis sp. UBA6590 | reverse complement strand
TAGACGCTGACCGCGCTCGCCACATCGCGCATGGTCTCGATGATCAGATGACCGCCCACATGGCTGGCGCCGGTGATCGGGCCGTCACCCTCGGCCACTACATCGGCCAAGGCGGAAGGATCTGTCAGCGACACCGAGACGACGCGGCCATTGGGGGCGTCGAGATCGGTCTGGAACCAGAAGGTCTCGCCGTCATTGCCCACATAGGAATGGTTGTTGCCAAACCCTGAGAAGATCTCGACCGGCTCGGCGCCCTCGGTCTCCAGATCGAGAATGTGCACGCCATTGCCATCGGTGCCGGTGGAGGAATTGATGATCAGGTATTGGCCATCATCGCTGACAAATCCACGCCAACCCACTTCAGGATTGTCAGGATCGGCCATGATCTCAACGTCCTCGCTCTGGTCGGTCCCCAGTTCGTGGAAATAGATCGCCTGGTTGAGATTGAGCGCGGTGAAGGCCTCGCCCTCTTCGGGCTCAGGATAGCGCGAATAGTAAAAGCCCGAGCCGTCCTTGGCCCAGCTTAAGGGCGAGAACTTCACCCACTCGATCTCGTCAGACAGGGTTTCTCCCGTCTCAACGTCCATGACGCGGATCGAGCGCCAGTCCGAGCCGCCATCGGCAATCAGATAGGCCAGTTTAGCCCCGTCCGGGCTGGGCACCGTGCCCGCCAGCGCCGTCGTGCCGTCCGCCGCCCATTCATTGGGATCGATCAGCGGGCGCGCTTCGCCCTCAAGCCCGTCCTGAACCATGAAGACCGACTGGTCCTGAAGCCCGTCATTGCGCGAGAAGAAATAGCGCAGGCCGTCTTCGGTCTCGCGCGTCGTCGGCAAGCCGTAGCGCTCATAATTCCACAGCTCGGCCAGACGTGCGGCGATCCGCTCACGGCCCGGCAGCTGGTCGAGATAGGCGTTGGTCACCTCGGTCTGCGCCTCAACCCAATTCGCCACATCCTCGGACACGCGCACATCCTGTTCGAGCCAGCGATAGGGATCCGACACCGCGACCTCGCCCTCGGCCGCCGAAGCGTAGACATCCACCTGCTCGACCGTGCGCGTTTCGGGATAGACCGGGGCCGCGATCTGCGTCGTCGCAGGGCCGGACGCTTCAGACTCGGCGGGCGCGTCGGTTTGCGCAGCCGGCTGGCTGCAGGCGGTCAGGGCCAGAACGGATGCGAAGGCGAACAGGGCTGCGCGCATCGGGCGTCTCCTTCATGGTTAGTGTGTTGCGCCGCAGACTAGGGCCTGAGCGGTACAGAGGAAAGACTGTGCCCGTCCATCGCCCATGCTATCTCTTTCGGCAATGAAACACGCCCGCCTGCCCGCCCTGCCCGACCGCTTTGAAGCCTGGTTTGAAAGCCGGGGCTGGACGCCGCGTGCGCACCAGCGCGAGATGGTCGCCGCCGCCCAGGCGGGCGAGGATGCGCTGCTGATTGCGCCCACCGGCGGCGGCAAGACGCTGGGCGGCTTCCTGCCGAGCCTGATTGATCTGGCCGACATCGCCGAACGCGAGGGCAAGGACCGCCCCCACCGCCTGCACACGCTCTATATCAGCCCGCTCAAGGCGCTGAGCCAGGACGTGGCGCGCAATCTGATGACGCCGATCGAGGAAATGGGCCTCGATCTGCGCGTCGAGACTCGTACCGGCGACACGCCTGCCTCCAAACGCACCCGCCAGCGCGCGAAGCCGCCGGACATCCTGCTGACAACGCCCGAGCAGATTGCGCTGTTCTGTGCGCAGGAAAACGCCGGAGCCTTCTTTGAAGACCTCCAATGCGTGATCATCGACGAAGTGCACGCCATCGCCGCTTCCAAACGCGGCGATCTGCTGGCGCTTGGCCTCGCCGCGATCCAGCACTATGCGCCCCGCATGCGCCGGGTGGGCCTGTCGGCCACCGTGAAGGACGAGATGGGCCATGCGCGCTGGCTGTCCGCTCAGCAGCCCGAAGAAGACGCCCGCTTCGCGAGGATTGTGCGCGGCGATGCAGGGGCCGCCCCTGAAGTCGAGATCCTGACGCCCGAGGACCGGATTCCCTGGGCGGGTCATTCGGGCCGTCACGCGATGACCGCGGTCTATGAACAGATCAAGGGCGCGGGCACGGCGCTGATCTTCGTGAACACACGCTCCCAGGCCGAACTGACCTTTCAGGAGCTCTGGGCGATCAATGACGACAATCTGCCCATTGCGCTGCATCACGGCTCACTCTCGGTCGAGCAGCGACGCAAGGTGGAAGCGGCCATGGGGGCGGGCGTGCTGAAGGCCGTCGTGTGCACCTCCACCCTCGATCTCGGGATCGACTGGGGGGATGTGGACCTGGTGATCCAGATGGGCGCCCCGAAAGGCACCTCCCGGCTGCTGCAACGACTCGGTCGCGCCAATCACCGGCTGGATGCGACAAGCCGCGCCGTCCTGGTCCCCACCAACAGGTTCGAGCATCTTGAATGCGCTTGCGCCGCTGAAGCCGTCTTGGCGGGCGCGCTTGATGGCGATCCGTTGAAAGCCGGATCGCTCGATGTGCTCGCCCAGCATGTGATGGGCCGCGCCTGCGGCGACCCCTTCGAGGCGGACGGGCTGTATGAGGAAATCGTCGCTGCGGCGCCCTATGCCGAGCTGCCGCGCGAGACGTTTGACCGGGTGCTCGCCTTCGTCGCCGATGGCGGCTACGCGCTTGGCAGCTATGACCGGTTCAAGCGTCTGGTGCAGACCCGCGATGGTCTGTGGCGGGCGCGCAACCGTGATGTGGCCCAGCGCCACCGGATGAATGTGGGCACCATTATTGAAGCGCCGATGCTCAATGTAAGGCTGGCGCGACGCACGGGCGCGTCCAAGCCCCAGCGCGGCCGCGGCAACCCCGGGCTGGTGCGTCCCGACGAAGTCTCAAGCGGCGGCGCGCAGGGCGCGACCCTGATGGGCGGCAAGATGCTGGGCCAGATCGAGGAATGGTTCACCGATCAATTGAGCCCCGGCGACACCTTCATGTTCGCAGGCCAGATCCTGAGCTTTGAAGGGGTGAGCGGCGGCGATTGCCTCGTGAGCCGCTCCAGCGCGGAAGACCCGAAAATCCCCAGCTTTGAGGGCGGCAAGTTTCCCTATTCCACCTATCTCGCCGCGCGGGTGCGCGAGCTGGTGCACAATCCTGACCGCTGGTCGCTCCTGCCTGAACAGGTGCGCGACTGGCTGGACATCCAGAAGCGCAAATCAAAGCTGCCCGCGCCCGACAGCCTGCTCGTTGAGACCTTTCCGCGCGCGGGCAAATCCTGGCTCGTCTGTTATCCGTTCGAGGGCCGCCTCGCCCATCAGACGCTGGGCATGCTGGTGACGCGGCGCCTCGAGCGGCTCGGCAAACAGCCTCTGGGCTTTGTGGCGAACGAATATGCGCTGGCGGTCTGGGGGCGCAAGGACCTCTCGGGCGTGGATATGAGCGCGCTCTTTTCCGAAGACATGATGGGCGATGATCTCGACGCCTGGCTGGCCGAGAGCGATCTGATGAAGCGCACCTTCCGCAATTGCGCCCTCATCGCCGGGCTGATCGAGCGGCGCTTCCCGGGGCAGGAGAAAACGGGCCGACAGGTCACCTTCTCCGCCGACCTCATCTACAATGTGCTGCGCGATCACGAACCTGATCACATTCTGATGCAGGCCGCCTGGGCGGACGCCGCGGCGGGGCTGCTCGATGTGCGCCGCCTGTCGGACGCTCTGGTGCGCGTGGCGGGCCATGTGGAGGCGATCCATCTTGATCAGATCAGCCCGCTGGCCGTGCCCGTCATGCTGGAAGTGGGCCGCGAACCCATCCGCCATGGCGAGGCGATGGACGCCATCATGGCCGAAGCCAGTGAGGAAGATCTGATCTTCGAGGCTATGCGGGTTTAACCGCGGACGCTTGCCTAAAGCGCGGGGTTGCGAGACTCTAAGGGCATGCGCCGCGAAGAACTGATCCAGCGTTTGAGCCAGTTGCGCCCCCTTTTGAAAGAACACGGGGCCAAGTCTTTGCGCCTTATCGGCTCCTACGCTCGCGATGACGCCAAACCCGATAGCGATGTGGATCTGATTGCGGATTTCGACCAGACGCCGAGCTTTCTGGAGCTCATCGGTCTGGAACAGGCGCTGGAAGCGGCTCTGGGCTTGAAAGTCGATCTGGCGACCGAGGCCGGCTTGCGTCCAAGCGTTCGCGCCCGCATCGCTGCTGACGCGGTTGATGTCTAGGCGGTCCGATCACGATTGGCTGGCGGACGTGCTGGCTGAAGCCACGCTTCTGGCCTCCGCGATAGACACCGTTTCCATAGCGCAATTTCGCGACGATCCAATTTAGCAACGCGCCGTCTAGCACATGTTGCAAACCATCGGAGAAGCCGCCGGGAAGACGAGCGATGAAACGCTCGCCGCCATTCCCGACGTCCCGTGGCCGCAGGTGCGCGGGATGAGAAACCGCATTGTTCACGGCTATTTCGGCATCGACCCAAAGACCATCTGGCGCACGGCGGTCGAGGAAGTCCCGGCTTTGGCGAAAGCCGTTCGCGCTTATCTGGACCGAAACGCCTAATCCGCGTCCGTCACCTTGCGCATCGCCTTGTAGGCGTCGCG
>NZ_DJIQ01000067.1:109910-123136 GCF_002433705.1 Oceanicaulis sp. UBA6590 | reverse complement strand
ATTGCCGAACACCATCGCCTGAACGTTCACCGCCGTGCCCCAGCTGGCGGGGATGTCGTACATGCGGCGATAGGTGATGGCCCGGTCATTCATCCAGGAGCCGAACACCGCCCCGATCGCGCCCCAGAGCTGGTCGCGGGGATCGGTGGGGAACGGGAAATCAAGCGCGCGCTGAACGGCCTTCTTGTACTGCGCGATCACCTCTTCCCACTCTTCAGCGGTGATTTCGGTGTCCAGATTGTAGTCGCGCTCTTCCTTGAAGGTCTCAAGGATCTCCTCGAACGTGGAGTGCGGCACGCCCAGCACCACGTCCGAATACATGGTGATGAAACGGCGATAGCTGTCGAGCGCGAAGCGGCGGTCGCCCGAAAGCTTGGCGAGGCCTTCGGTGGTCTCGTCATTGAGGCCCAGGTTCAGCACCGTATCCATCATGCCCGGCATGGAGGCGCGAGCGCCCGAGCGCACCGAGACCAGAAGCGGGTTGGACGGATCGCCAAACTTTTTGCCGACCTTGGCTTCAAGATCGGCCAGAGCCGCTTCGACCTGATCGTTCAGGTCGGACGGATACTCGCGGTCGTTCTCATAGAAAGCGGTGCACACCGCCGTGGTGAGCGTGAAGCCGGGCGGAACCGGCAGGCCGAGCTTGGCCATTTCAGCCAGGTTCGCGCCCTTGCCGCCCAGAAGATTGCGATCCTCGCGGTCGCCGTCCGCCGAACCGCCGCCGAATGCATAGACCCACTTCGTCATGGGGCTCACCTTCCTGATCGTCAAAACGGAGAAAAGAGCAGACGCCCCCGCGCCTACCCTTCCAACCGTGAGAAATCCGCCACTTGATCAGCTGCTGCGCGAATCCGCGACAACAGCAACAATCTATTGCGACGCACCATAGAATCTTCTGCGTTCACGACAACCGCCTCGAAGAAGGCGTCGACCGGTTCGCGCAGTTGCGACAGCGCCGACATGGCGCCTTCAAAGTCTTCCGATGTCAGAGCAACCGACGCCACCTCGTCCGCGCCCTCAATGGCCGCGATCAGCGCGCGCTCTTCAGCGGCGTCCGCAGTCTTGGCGATGGCGATCATCAGGGCGGCGTCCGTGTCCTTATCCGAGCCGGAAACAGCTTCGGCGCGGGCCGATGCAAGATCGAAGCCCTTCTTCTCTTCCGCCGTCAGAATGTTCGCCGCCCGGCGATAGCCCTGCAGCAGCGCCTGACCATCGTCTGAATTCATGAAGGCCTGCAGCGCGCGGGCTTTCTTCGTGACGCGCACGAGGTCGTCATCACCCAGGGCGAACACGGCGTCGATGACGTCATGCTTCACGCCTTCGTCCTTGAGGTGGACCTTCAGGCGGTCGGCAAAGAAGGCGAGGAGGTCATTGAAGAGAGCCTTGCCAGCTTCTTGAGCTGCGATTTCGACAGTGTCGCTAGGCACGCTAGAGCCACGCACATCAATTCGTGACCTCGCGTTGAGCAATATCGCCCACAGCTCAGGGCGATAATCCCCATCCAGCAAGATCCGGATCACTCCCAGCGCCGCGCGGCGCAGAGCGAACGGGTCTTTGGAGCCGGTCGGTTTTTCATCAATCGCCCAGAAGCCCACCAACGTATCCAGCTTATCCGCCAGCGCGACGGCGGCGCTGACCGGCGCGGTCGGCACGTCGTCAGACGGGCCTTGCGGCTTGTAATGATCCTTGATGGCGTCGGCGATCTGGGGATCAAGGCCGGCGTCGAGCGCGTAATAACGACCCATCGCGCCCTGAAGCTCGGGAAATTCATAGACCATCTGGCTGACGAGATCGGCCTTAGCCAGACGCGCGGCCGTCTCGGCCATGTCCGCATCTGCGCCCACGACCGGCGCCAGCTCACGCGCCAGCTTGGCGACGCGCTCGACCTTGTCGGCCACCGTGCCCAGCTTTTCGTGGAAGGTGACCTTGGAAAGCTCGGAGGCCATCGCCTCAAGCCCGGTCTTGCGGTCGAGATCCCAGAAATGGCGGGCGTCTGAGAGGCGGGCGGAGAGCACGCGGGCATTGCCCGCCGCAATCGCCTTGCCGCCATCGGGCGCGTCCTGATTGGCCAGAACCACGAATTTGCTGGTCAGCTGTCCGGACTTGGGATCGCGCACCGCGAAGTATTTCTGGTGCGTCTTCATGGTCAGCGCGATGACTTCGGGCGGCAGGTCGAGAAAGTCCGGATCCATATCCCCGAGGATCGGCGCGGGATGCTCAACGAGCCCCGTCACCTCTTCCAGAAGCCCCTGATCCTCGATCAGCTCCAACCCTGCCTCTTCACAGACACGGCGGGCGCCGTCGAGCACCAGCTGCTTACGCTCATCCCGGCGCAGGATCACACCGTTCTTGCGCAACTTGGCATCGTAATCGGCGAAGTCCGTCACCGAGAACGGGCCGGAGCCGTGAATGCGGTGGCCGTCGGTGACATCGCCGGACGTAATGCCGAAAACCTCGGTCTTGATGACCTGACCGTCGAGCAAAGAGATCAGCGAGCGCAGCGGGCGCACCCAGCGCTGGGCCGTCTCGCCCTCGCCGAACTTCATGGATTTGGGCCAGGGGAAGCTCTTGAGGATGTCGGGGATGGCTTCAGCGATCACCTCGGCCGTATCCCGCCCCGGCTTCTCGATGACGGCGATATAGAAGCTGCCCTTCTTGCCCTCTTCGATCTTGCACTGATCAAGGCTGGTGATCCCGGCGCCGCGCATGAAGCCTTCGAGCGCCTTTTCCGGCGCATCGGTGCGCGGACCCTTGCGTTCCTCGCGCACATCCTCGGTCTTCAGCGGCAGCCCCTCGATCACGAGACCCAGACGACGCGGGCCGGAGAAGGCCTCAAGGCTGTCCCATTTCAGGCCCGCCTCTTTCAGGCGGTCCGACATCAGACGGGCAAGGTCTTCCTCTGCACGCGCCTGCATGCGCGCGGGGATTTCCTCGCAGAAGATTTCAAACAGAAACTGGGCCATGGGGAGGTGTGATACTCGGAAGGTCTGTGTCAGGAATTCTGGGTGGCGAAGGCGCGCTGGAAGGCGGGCCGCTCCGTCATCCGCTGGGCGTAGGCGCTCATGGCCGGGGTCTTGGGGAACATGCCGAACTGCATCGCCCAGTTCACCGCCCCGCCCACAATCAGGTCCGCCGCGGTGAACCAGTCACCGAACAGATACGGGCTCGCCAGCGACAGGCGGTTCTCCAGAACCCGCGCCACAAGCTGGACATTGCCCCAGCCGGCCGAGCGTTGATTGGTCTCGAACTTCATGCCCGCCTGCAGCATAGCCGGCTCGATGGAGGCGGCCTGGAAAACGATCCAGCGCAGATACTCGCCCCGGCGCGGATCATCGATTTCCGGCGCCAGATTGGCGTTGTCCTTGTACTTGTCCGCCAGATAGAGCGCGATGGCGACCGTTTCGGTCACGACCGTGTCGCCATCCACGATCACCGGGATCTTGCCCATCGGGTTCAGCGCCAGAAAGCTTTCCGACCGCATGGAGCCGTCTTCATAGTCGACCGGCTTGAGGTCGTAGGACACGCCGAGCTCTTCCAGCAGCCACAGCGTCATCACCGCCCGCGATTGCGGGTTGTAGTACAGATGCACGGTCATGCCGCCTGCTCCTCGCGTTGTTTTTCAAGCGCCACCCAGGCGCTGGCGCAGCCCTTGGCCAGTTCGCGCACCCGCGCGATCCAGCTGGCGCGCTCGGCCACCGAGATCGCCCCGCGCGCATCCACCAGATTGAAGAGGTGCGACGCCTTCAGGCACCAGTCATAGGCGGGCAGCGGCAGCGGCGTCTCCAGCGCCAGCAGCGCCTGACACTGTTTCTCTGCGTCCGCGAACCATTTGATCAGCATGTCCACATTGGCATGCTCGAAATTGAAGGTCGATTGCTGGCGCTCGTTTTCCAGGAACACGTCGCCATAGCTCATCCCGGCGCCGTTGAAGTCGAGGTCGTAGACGTTCTCGACGCCCTGCACATACATGGCGAGGCGTTCCAGACCATAGGTCAGCTCGCCTGAAACGAGCTCCACATCAAGACCGCCAACCTGCTGGAAATACGTGAACTGGCTCACTTCCATGCCGTCACACCACACTTCCCACCCGAGACCCCAGGCGCCCACCGTGGGGTTCTCCCAGTCATCTTCCACAAAGCGCACATCATGCAGCTTGCGATCTATGCCGATGGCGTCGAGCGAGCCCAGATACAATTCCTGTAGATTGGCCGGGCTCGGCTTCAGCAGGACCTGGAACTGGTAATAGTGCTGCAGGCGGTTGGGGTTCTCGCCATAGCGGCCATCGGCGGGACGACGCGAGGGCTGCACATAGGCCGCCCGCCAGGGCTTGGCGCCCAGAGACCGCAGCGTCGTCGCCGGGTGCAGCGTGCCCGCGCCCACTTCGGTGTCATAGGGCTGCAGAATGGCGCAGCCCTGATCGGCCCAATAGCGCTGAAGGATGAGGATCAGATCCTGAAAGCTCGGGGCTTGTGAAGCGGTCATCGGCGGGCGTCCGGTCGGCAGTTTTCAAGGAAAGCGCCCGACAGGAAATCGCGGACGCAAAAGCGCGCGCGACACTAGGCCCGCCAGCGCCCCCGATCAAGCAAGAGGGGCGGTGAGAGCGGTGATCCCTTCTGAATTCCCGAGCGAACAGCGCGAGGCCCGGAAAATGCCTCCGCTTAAGCGCTCTATCCTGCATGAGGCCCCAGCTCTGAACTGCGCTTGGCCGGGATTTCAGCATTTATGTGTGTCATCCCGGCCTTGAGCCGGGATCTGCCCGTTTCATTTCTGTGATCAGAATAGAGAGCTTTCGGTAGATCCCGGATCGCTTCGCGTCCGGGATGACAAGGAAAACCCTACACTCGCCCCTCGCGCTCAAGCTTGCGCCGGACCGCTTCGGCAGCAGCGTCCGCGGTCTTGTCGCGGCGGGTTTTGGCGGGACGGGTGAAGAAGATGAAGGCGATCACCGCGCCCGCCGCCAGCAGAAGCGTCAGCTCCAGCATTCTAGAGCCCGAAGCGCGCCCAGACTGCGCGCAGTTCAACGCCATCGAGCGCCGCGCCGAACAGACGCGAGAGCGGGCCTTGGCGGGCGGGGCTGAACACTTTCACGCGCACATCCTCGCCAAAGCGGGAGCGAACGACGCTGCGCAGATCGCCGATTTCGTCGGCGATGCCGTTCTGGAGGGCTTCGGTTCCGGTAAAGACCGAGCCGTCAAACAGCTCCTCGCCCTCTTGCGGATTGAGCTTCTCGCCCCGGCGCGATTTGACGAGCTCGATAAACTGGCCGTGCACGGTGTTGAGCAAACGCTCCATGCGTTCTTTCTGGGCGTCGGTCTCGGGCGAGAACGGATCGGCGATCAGCTTGCTCTTGCCCGCGGTCTTCACCCGGCGCTCGACGCCGAGTTTCTCCATCGCCTCGGTAAAGCCGAAGCCCGCATTGATGACGCCGATGGAGCCGATGATGGTGGCGGGGTCGACGAAGATCTCATCGGCTGCAATCGCCAGGAAGTACCCGCCGGACGCGGCCACATCCTCACAGAAGGCGAGCACGGCCTTGTCCTTCTCATTCGCCAGCGCGCGGATGCGCTCATGGATGAGGCGCGACTGCACCGGGCTGCCGCCGGGTGAGTTGATCAGGAGCGCTACGGCGGACGCGTCCGTCATCGAGAAGGCTTTCTCGATCTGTTTCTCCACCCGCTGCAGGTTCAGGGCGTTGGCGTTGCGCCCGCCCGACATGATCACCCCTTCCAGCCGGATGACCGGCACCACGGGCTTGTCCATGCCCAGAAGGCTGATGACGGCCTGGCAGGTCTTGTCCCAGGCCGATTTCAGAGTGTCTTTTGCTGACATTGTTTTGCGTCTCCAACCAGATAGGAGAGAGGTGGGGTGTCAGCGGCGAAACTCAAGCCGCGCCTCGCCCCGGAAGATCGCATCCGCTTCCGCCGTGAAACCGGTCCCGCCCGCTTCATGCAGGACCAGCGGCGGCCGGAGCTGTAGTCGCCCTTTGGCGGTTTTCGTCGCCTGCACCAGGACGCGCTTGGCGGGCTCGTCCGCGTGCGCCTGAACGGGAAGCACGTTCACCGCCCCCGCCCGCCCCTTCAGCGCCACCAGAATGTCATCCAGCCGGTCCGCCCGTTGAATGACCGTGAGGACGCCGCCCGATCTGAGACGGCGCAAGCCCGTATCGATCCAGGCTGCCAGCCCTGCATCCGACATCCAGGCGGGCGACTTGCCCGCCTTGGGCGCACGCAGGGCGGACGGATCATCAAAATAGGGCGGGTTGAAGAAGACGGCGTCCAGCTCGCGCTCGTCGCGATAGGCCAGCGCATCCCCTTCCGAAACCCGGACCCGGCCTTCCATTCGGTTGAGCGCCACATTGTCCTGCGCCAAGGCCGCCGCTCTCGGGTCCAGCTCGACGCCCGTGAGCTCCACATCCTCATAGAGCGCCGCCGCTCCCAGAAGCGCCGCGCCGGCGCCGCAGCCAAACTCCATGGCGCGCTGACCTGCTTTGAGATTCAGCGCCGCGACCAGCACGGCCGCGTCCATTCCGGCCCGATAGCCGTCTTCAAGCTGGTACAGGCTGATCTTGCCGCCAAGAAAGGCGTCCGGCGTCTGCTTCACGTTTCCTGATCATCCTTGAGCGCTTCGGCCAGCAGGGCCTTGGCGCGATCCCGGTCCTGCTCTCGCACGAGAATCCGACGCTTGATCCAGGGCAAGGCTCCGCCAAAGGTCGAGGCGGTCTGCTCGTCCAGCGTCACCGCCTCGATCCCCGCCTCCTTGAGGACGGCCTGCGCGAAACTGAGTTTCACGGGATCGTTTGTCGCAAGCACTTCGATCATTCCGGTCTCCGACCTATATGCGTGTTCACCTATAATGAACTGTCCAATGCGTTGGCACAGCGTCGCGTGCTTGCCGCTTCAGGGGGCGCTCCCTATTGTGCGGCGCGCTGAACGAGAACATCAAGGGGCTCGGGGTGAACGGACTCCCTCAGGCAGACATTCAGGCAGAACCGGTCAATCCGGTGATCCGGCTGGCCACGCTCGCCAGCGATGACATGGCCGCCGTGGAGGCCGTGATCGAGGAACGTATGGCCAGCGCCACGCGCTCCATACCCCAGACTGCAGACTATCTGGTCGCCGCTGGCGGCAAGCGCATCCGCCCCCTGATCACCGTCACCGCCGCCCGCATGCTGGGCTATGAGGGCGACGGGCATGTCTCCCTCGCGGCGGCCGTTGAGTACATCCATTCGGCCACGCTGCTGCATGACGATGTGGTCGATGAAAGCGAGCTGCGCCGGGGCAAGGCGCCCGCCAACACCGTCTGGGGCAACGCCCATTCGGTTCTGGTCGGCGATTTCCTGTTTGCGCGCTCCTTCATGATGATGGTCGACGCCGGCTCCATGGACGCGCTCCATGTCTTGAGCCGCGCCGCTTCGGTGATCGCCGAGGGCGAGGTGCGCCAGCTGGCCGCCGTGCGCAATATCGACATCAGCCGCGATGAATACATGAGCATCATCGATGCGAAGACCGCGGCCCTGTTCTCCGCCGCCGCCCAGGTCGCTCCGATCCTTCACGGCTCGGACAAGGCGATCGAAGACGGTCTGGAGACCTATGGCCGCGAACTGGGTCTCGCCTTCCAGCTTGTGGACGATGCGCTTGACTATGGCGGCATGGCCGCAGAGCTGGGCAAGAACACCGGCGACGATTTCCGGGAAGGCAAGATCACCCTGCCCGTCGCGCTCGCCATGGAAAACGCCAGCGCCCGCGAACGCGCGTTCTGGAAACGCGTCATCAGCGACGGCGAGCAGACCGACGCCGATTTCGACGAGGCGCTCGCCATCCTGAAGAAACACGGCGCCCTCGACGCAACGCTTGAAGCCGCCCGCACGCACGCCGCGAACGCGGTCAATGCGCTCAACATCGCGCCGCAGAACGAATGGACCGAGGCGCTGGCCGCCCTTCCAGAGTTCGTTGTCGAGCGCGCTTACTAATCAGACGGGCGGCCTTGGCCGCCCTTTTCACATCCGCAGCTCACAAAGGTCCGCCATGCGCATCTCCAGCCAGTTTGATTCCGGCAATATCGTTGTGAAGTCCGCCGCTGATCCCAGGGACATCCGCCTTGAGATCCGAAAGGACAATGGCTCGGATTTCTATCAATGGTTCCATTTCCGCCTGTCGGGCGCGAAGGGCCAGACCTGCCGCATGGTGATCGAGAACGCCGGCGGCGCGGCCTATCTCGATGGCTGGGACGGCTATCAGGCCGTCGCGTCCGAAGACCGCGAAAGCTGGGAGCGGATTGAGACGTCCTATGCCGACGGAGAGCTGATGCTCACTCTCACTCCCGAAGCGGACGCGGTGTGGATCGCGTATTTCGCGCCCTATTCCATGGCCCGTCATGACGCCTTGATCGCGGCGTGCCAAGCCGATCCGCGCGTGACGCTCGATGTGATCGGGGAAACCCTGGACGGTCGTGACATGGACCGCCTGATTGTGGGCGAGCCGGGCGAGGGCAAGAAGACGCTGTGGATCACCGCGCGCCAGCACCCGGGCGAAAGCATGGCCGAATGGGCGGCCGAGGGCCTTCTGGAACGCCTGCTGGATGACACTGATCCGGTGGCGCGCGATCTGCTGTCAAAAGCCGTCTTCCACATCGTGCCGAACATGAACCCGGACGGGTCCTTCCGCGGCCATCTGCGCACGAACGCCAAGGGCGTGAACCTCAACCGCGAATGGGACAAGGCGAGCGCGGAAAACTCTCCCGAAGTCAAATGCGTGCTCGACGCGATGGAAGAGACAGGGGTCGACTTCTTCCTCGACATGCATGGCGATGAGGGCCTGCCCTACAACTTCATTGCGGGCGCCGAAGGCGTGCCGGGCTGGACGGATGCTGACCAGAAGAAGCTCGACGGCTACAAGGCGGAGCTCAAACGCTTCAACCCCGATTTTCAGACCCAGTTCGGCTATAAGGTCGATGCGCCGAACAGCGCCGACCTCTCCATCGCCACCCACTGGATGCGCCATCATTTCGGCTGTCTCGCCATGACGCTGGAAATGCCCTTCAAGGACAATGCGGACATGCCGGACACGATCTATGGCTGGTCGCCCGAACGCTCCATGAAGCTCGGCGCCAGCCAGCTCGACGCCATCCGCGCGATGCTGGATCGGCTGTAGGTTCTATGCCGCTACGGACCATGCCTTCCCACTTTGTCATCCCGGCCCTGAGCCGGGATCTACTTCAGGCGTCTCTGTGATCAGAATAGAGTGATTTCGGTAGATCCCGGATCGCTGCGCGTCCGGGATGACAATTGGTATTACGAGTGAGGGAGTTCAGAAGGTTCGTAGCGGCAAGTTTCGTACTCTTCTGGGCTCATTGGGGCTGAAGTCCCCCGTTGTTCGTCTGAGCATTCACAAACCTGAGCCTCTTCGACCCAGCGACCACCACCATCAAGGCAAGCATCCATCGGGTCGTAGATCATCAGAGCCACCCCAACGACACAAGCAATCAGCAACATGGCCAAGAGCATCAGTGCCAGGATCAACCTGTTCATCGAAGCCTCCTGATCCAGCTACCGCCCGACAACCCGCCCGACCGAGACGTGCAAGCCGGTCAGGACGACCACCCAGACCGCGAAGACCAGCGGCACGCCGCCGTCCATGATCTGTGCGGCGAGAAGCCCCGTGAGCCCGATTACAGCCGTCAGCCCGGCATAGACCAGCGCGATCGTCTGATGGCTCCAGCCGCTATCAATCAGGCGCTGATAGGCATGCTCGCGATGCGCCGACAGAGAGAAGCGGCCATGCCGCGCCCGGCGCAAGAGTGTCAGCAGCACGTCGGCCAGAAAGACCAGCACCAAGAGCGGCGCAAGCCAGAGCGTGCCGGAAAAGCCGTGATTGACGAGCGCCAGCGCTCCGCCGGCGTAGAGCGCGCCGGCGCCCAGCGCGCCCACATCCCCGGCAAAGAGCTTCGCAGGCGGCCAGTTCAGCAGCACGAAGCCCGCAAGGCTCGCGGCCAGCAGCACCCCTGTGATGACGCTGGTCATCACGCCCGCCGCAAGGCCCGCCAGAGCCAGCGCGATGCCTGCGGGGATCATTACCGCGGCGAGAATGCCGTCCGAGCCATCCATGAAGTTCACAGCGTTCACAACGACAAAGACAAAGAGCGCCGAGCCGATCCAGCCGACCAGCGGCGGCAGCGCAAAACCCAGCTCATAGGTCAGCCCAAAGCGGGTGACGGGCCCGGCCGCAGTCACCATCGCCAGACAGAAAATGATGAAGGCGGCGAGCTTCAGGCGCTCATCGAGCACGAACAGATCATCAAGAAAGCCAAGAAACGCGAACATCAGGGTCACCGCCAGCACGCCGCCCAGCGCACCCGCGCCCAGCGGGAACAGGCTCGCGATGATCGCACCCGCCCCCATGCCCGCCAGCACGCCCAGCCCGCCCCCGCGCGGCGTGGGCGCGCTATGGCTCGACCGGGCGTTGGGGAAATCGAGAATGCCGCCCTTCAGGACGAGGAAGGAGACAATCAGGCTGACCAGCCCGGCGCTCGCCGCCATGGCGATCACCGCCCCGCTCACGCCGCGCCCCCGAAGACCACGGCCTTTGCCGTCCAGTCCGCATGTTCGCGCGCAATCACGTCGGCGCCGGCCTGGGCGGCGTCTGCAGTCTCGAACAGCGCAAAGCAGCTGGCGCCAGAGCCGGACATGCGCGCCAGACGCGCGCCGGGTTGAGCGGACAGCACATCAAGCGCCGTCTGGATCACCGGCGTCTGCGCGATGGCGGGCGCCTGAAGGTCATTGCCATCCAGCAGAAGGCGGTCGATGGCGTCATCCAGCGTGCCGGCGATCATCGGCTTGCCTGGCATGAGCCGGCCCGGCTCGGTCGCGTCATACGCCTTGAAGACGGGCCCTGTCGGCACCGGCGCGCCGGGATGCACGATCACCCCATGAAGGGCGGGCCAGGCGATCAGCGGGGTCACCCGCTCGCCAATTCCTTCCATCCGCAGAGGCCGCGCATGCACGCAGGCGGGCACATCCGCGCCCACAACCGTGCCGATCTCGGCGAGTTGCTTGATCGAGAAACCCAGATCCCAGACCCGGTTGAGAAGGCGCAGGGCGGCGGCGGCGTCTGACGATCCCCCGCCCAGCCCCGCGGCAACGGGCAAATGCTTGTCGAGGGTCAGCGTCGCGCCCAGCTCGGGCTTGTCGGCGGCGGCGCGCAACGCATAGGCGGCCTTGAGCACCAGATTCTGCGGATCGGCCTGCAATCCCTCAGCGCCCGGCCCGGTCAGGCTGAGCGTCAGCGTCTCGGCAGGCAGCGCCCGGAGCTGATCGCTCCAGTCCGCGAACACCACAAGGGACTCAAGCGGATGATAGCCATCGGCGCGCGGTCCGCCGACACGCAGGGTGAGGTTGACCTTGGCGGGGGCGAATTCTGTGGCGGCGTCCGTCATGACGTCGCTCATGGCAGATCGGGCGGCCCGGCGTCCAGTCCCAGCTCCAGCCGCCGTTCGACCAGCGCGCGCTCGTCTTCATCGAGATCCAGCTCCAGCGACCGGCGCCATTGAAAACGGGCTTCCAGCGTGCGCCCTGCGGCGGCGTAGGCGTCGCCCAGATGCCAGTTATTGGTGCCGCTGTCGGGGCTGAGCGTGACCGCCCGTTCCAGCCAGTAGATCGCCTCGTCAACATGGCCGAGCTTGAACTGGCCCCAGCCCAGCGAGTCCACGATGGCGCCATTGGACGGCTCAAGCGAGACGGCCCTCTCAACCATTTGAAGGCCGCGCTCCATCTGCTCGCCCTCGACGATCAGGTTATAGCCCAGATGATTGAGCAGCATGGGTTCGTTCGGAGCCAGATCAAGCGCCTCTTCGAACAGGGGCGCCGCAGCGTCCCAGCCGTCTGCGATCTCCACACAGGCCGCATGATAGAAGACAAAGCGCCAGTCCGGCTGACCGCGTTCCGCAGCTGCTTCAGAGACGCGGGCATAGATCGGAATGGCCTCGCCGCACCGGTCGGTGACGCGCAGCATGTCGGCCAGCAAAAGCTGTCGGGACTGGCTCGGCGTGTCTTGGACCAGCGCCCGCGCTTCCTGCACCAGCGACTCGCGCTGATCCATGCGGAATTCCAGCCAGAGGCGACTGACCAGAACCTGCTCCAGAAGCGGTCCGTCATCAATCTTGCGATACTCGTCGACCGCCGCCTCGCGCAGATCGAGCGTATCCAGGAGCTGCGCGATGGTCAGCGTATTGTAGTCGAACCCGGGGTCCAGACGCTGAACCACGCGCAGAAACAGCACGGTGTATTCCCCGGACGCCCGGTTGCTGATGAGCGAAGCGGGCGGAAACAGCGCCCGCGCTGCGGCCTGACGGGGCGTGTACATGCGCGGCGCGCGCCCGCCCCGGTCGACCCGCGACAGCGCCGCTGCAATATCCGAACGCTCGGCGCCGGGCCCCTCCAGAGCACTGGCGTACAAGGAGCGCGCTTCATCACGCCGTTCCTGACGCTCCAGGAAAGCGCCGTACATCAAGGTGTTGAACGCTCTCAGGCCCGGCACGCCCGCCAGCGCTTCCCGGTAGGCGGCATCCGCCGCATCATCCTGTCCCAGATAGTCCAGGACCAGCGCGCGATGCATCTGTTGCTGGGCGGGGATCATGTCCTCGCTCTCAAGATGAATGCGGGTTTGCGTCCAGGCCGGTGCGTCACCGCGCGCCAGACCGTCCCAGTCAGACAGCACAGTGCTGACCAGCGTGGAGAAGGGCCCGATGGGCGCCGTGCCGATCCGGGCCGCCTCACGTCCGCGACCCAGCTGGATCACGCGCCAGTAAAGCTCTGCAATCTGGGCGGTTTCAGGATCATTCGCCGCGGCTTCCGCCGCCGCATCCGCATGATCGAAATCGCCCGCGATCAGAGCCGCAAAGAATGCGCGTTGGGAGATCAGGCCCGATTCCGGCGCTCGCTCGAGCGCGTCGGCATAATACGCGGCGGACGCATCAAGCTCGCGGGAGGCGCCAGCATACCGCGCCGCCAGATAAGAGCCATAGGCCGATCCGTGCTCATCGCGAAAGATGGGATAGGGCGCACTGACGCACGCGCTGAGAGACAGCCCCAGCCCGAAAGCCAGGACCGATCTCAACGCGGCGCGAAAGCCGGGTGCGGGGCGCATGCTCGCCCCGCCCTTACATGTTCGGATAATTGGGACCGCCGCCGCCTTCAGGCGTGGTCCAGTTGATGTTCTGGTTCGGATCCTTGA
>NZ_DJIQ01000067.1:88816-109588 GCF_002433705.1 Oceanicaulis sp. UBA6590 | reverse complement strand
TCGGATCCTTGATGTCGCAGGTTTTGCAATGCACGCAGTTCTGCGCGTTGATCACGAACTTGGGCTCGCCGCCTTCATCCGGGGTCACCCATTCATAGACAGCCGCCGGGCAATACCGCGCGGACGGACCGCCATAGACATCGTACTCGGACGATTTCTGCAGCGCCGGATCCTTAACCTTGAGGTGGATCGGCTGATCCTCCTCATGGTTGGTGTTGGAGATGAACACCGAGGACAGACGGTCAAAGGTCAGAACGCCATCAGGCTTGGGATAATCGATCGGCTTGCACTTGTCGGCGGGCTTGAGCGCCTCGGCGTCGGTGCCGCCATGGCTCAAAGTGCCGAAGATCGAGAAGCCGAACAGATAGTTCGTCCACATGTCCAGACCGCCCAGCGCGACGCCCAGCACCGTGCCGAACCTGGTCCAGAGCGGCTTGGCGTTGCGAACGGTCTTGAGCTCTTTCTTGACCCAGGACTTGTCATAGGCGTCGGCATAGGCCGTCAGCTCGTCGCCCTGACGGCCCTCGGCGATGGCGTCGAACGCGGCTTCGGCGGCCATCATGCCGGTCTTCATGGCGTTATGGCTGCCCTTGATGCGGGGCACGTTCACGAAGCCGGCCGAACAGCCGATCAGCGCGCCGCCCGGGAAGGTCAGCTTGGGCACGGACTGATAGCCGCCCTCGGTGATCGCCCGCGCGCCATAGGACAGACGCTCCGCGCCCTCGAAGATCGGCGCGATGTCGGGGTGCGTCTTGAAGCGCTGGAATTCGCCGAACGGGAAGAGGTGCGGGTTCTTGTAGTTGAGGTGAACCACAAAGCCGACCGCGACCAGATTGTCGCCGAAATGATAGAGGAAGGAGCCGCCGCCCGTGGAATTGTCCAGCGGCCAGCCCATGGTGTGCTGCACCCGGCCCTTCTTGAAGTTCTCCGGCTTCACGCGCCAGAGCTCCTTCATGCCGATGCCGAATTTCTGCGGATCGCGATCCTCGCTCAGCCCGTATTTCTCGATCAGCTGCTTGGACAGCGAGCCGCGCGCGCCTTCGCCGATCAGGACATACTTGCCGCGCAGCTCCATGCCAGGCTGGTACATGTCCTTGTGACCGCCATCGCGCGCCACGCCCATATCCCCGGTGATGACGCCCTTGACGACGCCGTCTTCCTCGATGAACTCGGCGGCGGGGAAGCCGGGATAGATCTCCACGCCCATGGCCTCGGCCTTTTCAGCCAGCCAGCGGCACAGATTGGCCAGCGAGCCGACATAGCAGCCATGATTGTGCATGAAGGGCGGCATGCCGAAGCCGGGGATCGTCGCGGAGCCCGCTTCGCCCAGCGCCATGAAGACGTCTTCCTCGACCTGGGTGTCGAAGGGCTGGCTGGGATCGTTGCGCCAGTCCGGCAGCAATTCATCGAGCGCCTTGGGATCGAATACGACGCCCGAGAGGATGTGCGCGCCGACTTCGGAGCCCTTTTCAAGAACGGCGATGGAGAGGTCCTGCCCCGTTTCCTCGCAGCGTTGCTTCAGACGGATGGCCGCCGCAAGGCCGGCCGGACCAGCCCCTGCGATGACCACATCATATTCCATGGATTCGCGCTCGATAGACCCGTCGGCCATGTCGTCTCCTACAGTCTCAGCCCCTGCAGCGCTCTTTCGCTGGCGCCGCATTCCCTTTCGTATTAACCCAGCCTTGCGCTATGAGCTAGGGTGAAGCCTCACACGGACCAGATCGGATATCCGCCGCATCATGACCGCCCCGCTGAACCCTGAAGACATCCGTGCCCTGAAGAGCCTGATCAGCTGGTGGGAGCAGTCCGGCGTCGAAGCGCTTCCGCCCCTGCCCGCGCCCAAATCGGCTCAACCCGCGCCGCCGCCTTCCATGGAGGCACGGGCTACGGGCGCCCAGGCGCGTCAGGCGGGATTCGGCGCCGCGCCGACCCAGAATGGCCGCGCCATGGCTCAGGCCGCCCAGACCGTGGGCGAACTCAAACAGGCGCTCGACGCCTTTGACGGCTGCCCGCTCAAGGCGACCGCCACCCAGACCGTGTACGCGCGCGGCAATCCGCAGGCGGATGTCATGGTGGTTGGCGAGGCGCCTGGCCGGGATGAGGATCGCGAGGGCGCACCCTTCATCGGACAGGCCGGCCAGTTGCTGGATCGGATGCTGGCCGCTATCGGGCTCAATGAAACCAGCGCCTACATCACCAATGTCGTGTTCTGGCGCCCGCCGGGCAATCGCAAGCCCACTGATGCGGAGATCGAGGCCTGCTTGCCCTTCGCCGAACGCCATATCGAGCTGGTCCGCCCCAAGGTGATCGTCTTTGCGGGCGGCATCTCTGCGCAAAGCCTGCTGCACTCCAAGGCCGGCATCATGGCGCTGCGCGGGCGCTGGCATGACTACACGCTCAGCGATGGGACCGTGATCCCCGCCCTGCCCATGTACCACCCCGCCTTCCTGCTGCGTCGTCCGCAGGAGAAGGCCAAAAGCTGGCAGGATCTGTTGAGCCTGAAGGCGAAGCTAGCCGCGCTTTAGATCCGACGCCTCATCCACATCGCGCAAGCGTCTCAACAGCCTGACGCGCTCCATCCCGTGCAGGCTCAGCTGGCGTTCGAGATCGTTGCGCGTTTCCTCATGGGACCAGCGCATGCCGTCAAGCAGGCCCTCCGGGGCCGGGCCGTTCAGCGCGAGCAGCCAATAGCCGCCATCCTCGGCCGGGCCGATCACGGCGTCATGGCGCTTGAGGCCAGAGAACGCCGCCGCAATGTCGGCGCGGGTGATCTGGGGCGCATCCGATCCGATCACGCAGACTGGTGCGCGATGCGCGAACACGCGCGCCTGTCGGGCGCCCAGATCACCGCCGCCCTGCAGGGCGCGCGGCAGATGATCGGGCCAGACACCGGGGAAACGACGACGCAGCGCTCGCTCCGGGCTGAGCGTGATGACGGTCTCCCAGCGCGGGTCAGTCAGACGGCGCAACAATATCGCCGTCATGGCGCGATGGCGTCGCCAGGCCTGCACCTTGCCGATGCCCCGGGCGAGGCGGGTCTTGGCGCCGCCGATCACAGGCGCCTTCACAAAGACAACAAGCTGGGGCCGGGACATCAGCGATAACTCCTGGCGAGGTCTGACGGGCGGGCGCCCAGAAAATAGCGCGCCAGCAGAACCAGATTCTTCATCGACCGACGACGATAGCCGTCCGCCAGGAACTTCTCCGCGCTTGTCTCCGCTCGCGCCGTCAGGGGCCAGAGCCGGTGCTTGCCGATGCGGCGCACCAGATCGACATCCTCGAACAGGGGCCAGGGCTTGAACCCGCCCAGCCGGTCGTAGAAATCCGCGCGGATCAGCAGGCCCTGATCGCCATAGGGCAAACCGAAGGTGCGACAACGCCAGTCCACGGCGCGCTCCAGCCGGCGTGCGCGATGGGACATGTCATCGAGCGTGAACCGGAAATAGCCCGCCCGGTCGCGATGGGCGTTCGCCGACATGAAGGCCGCGACTTCCGTCGACCAGCCCGGCGACAGCCGTGTATCGGCGTGCAGGACCAGCAGCCAGTCCTCCGCCCTGATACGGGAGCGGGCATAGGCTGCGCCCGCAGCGAGCTGCGCGCCGCGCCCCTTCGCCCCCTGCACCAGATGGCAGCCCAGCCGCCGTGCGATCTGCGCCGTGCCATCGGTCGAGCCGCCATCGGCCACGACCCAGCCCGCCGACAGACCGGCGCGCTCGGCCTCGGCGAGGCTTTGAAGCGTGCGCTCCAGGCGGGTGTTGGCGTTCAGCGTGGGCAGGAGAGTGATGATCTGGCTCATGGGAGTGAGAAACTCCGGCGGCGCTGTGGAGTCAATGCAAAAATGTTCTTGATATGTTCCACACTCTGAGTCACCGTCGGGACATGACCGCACGCTTTGTTCCCGCCCGGGGCATGAGCCCCCTTCCCGAGCCGCTGCAACCGCGCGGCCGCGCCGCCACCTCCAATGCGTCGGGGCGCTTCGAGCGCGACACGCGCGAGCCCTTTGACGATGGCTGGGGCGAAACCGACGCCGCCCCCAAACAGATCCGCACCACGCTGATCAAGGACAATAGCCGCACCATCATCGCCACCAATGACAGCCCGGACATCTCGTTCAACCGGTCGATCAATCCTTACAGGGGGTGTGAGCATGGCTGCATCTATTGCTATGCGCGGCCCAGCCACGCCTATTGGGGCTATTCGGCGGGCGTCGACTTTGAAAGCATGCTGTTCTTCAAGCCCGGCGCCGCACGCCTGTTAGAGCAGCAATTTCGCAAGCCGTACTACCAGGTTGAACCGATTGTGATCGGCGCGAACACCGACGCCTATCAACCGATCGAGCGGCAATTGCGTTTGACGCGCTCGATCCTCGAGGTCTGCCTGCGCTTCAAGCATCCGGTCAGCCTGATCACCAAATCCGCCGCGATCACCCGCGATCTCGACATCCTGTCCGAACTTGCGGCCCTCGGGCTCGTCAAGGCTGCGATCTCCCTCACCACGCTGGATCGCAAGCTTGCCCGCGCCATGGAGCCCAGGGCCGCAACCCCCAGACGCCGCCTCGAAGCGATGGAAGCGCTGTCAAAGGCCGGCGTGCCGCTGACGGTGATGACCGCGCCGGTCATTCCGGGCCTCACCGATCACGAGATCGAAAACCTCCTGAAGGCGTCGGCCAATGCCGGGGCGCAAAGCGCGGGCTATGTGCTGCTGCGCCTGCCGCTCGAGGTGCGCGACCTCTACCATGACTGGCTGCGCAAGGTGAGGCCCGATGCAGCGGACAAGGTGATCAACATGGTGCGCGATACGCGCGGCGGCATGGATTACAGTTCGGAGTTTCACGTGCGCGGGCGCGGCCAGGGCCCCATCGCGGATATGATCTCCAAGCGGTTCCGCGCCGGCGTGCGCCGCTATGGTCTGGACAAGGACCGGGTGAAATTGCGCTGCGACCTCTTTGAACGCCCGCTCGACACCGAGGACCAGCTCAGCCTGTTCTGATCCCCCCTGTTCAGGTCATGGACACGGTGCGCTCCGCCGGCAGACTTCCCCCGGCAAAGGGGGAACTCATGCAACTTTTCAGAACACTCATTCTGGGCGTCGCGCTCATGGCGGGCGTGATGACACTGGGCTCGTGCGGCTCCGGCAGCGTGGATTCCATGATCCGCAGCACAATGGATGACGACGTCATCGCCGCCGCGGAAAACATGGTCACCTATCTGGTCGAAGAAGATCGCGACGCCATTCTGGCGCATGCCCACACGCTCGCGCGCATCCAGTTCAGCAGCGGCGGGGCCCTTGATCCCCTGTTCGCCGCTTTTCCGGACACCCCGCCCGACACTCAGAGTTTCGTCCAGTCAGAGACCTCGGCCTATACGCGCATCGGCGGCGGCAGCGGCATCCAGCATGACGTGGTCATGGCGCTGACCTTCAACGAGACCGAACGCTATCTGCTGACCCTGAACTTCCGCATGATTGATGACGAACCGCGTGTGCTCTTCATCGAGTTTGAATCAGCGCCGGACTAGAGCCCGGCTGCAGACTTGTGCGGAGGTGCGATACGCGGCACGAGGAGGTTTTGCTGACGACGCACAGAGTCCTTCCCATGCCTGAAACGCGCCCCACCCCCCTCATCGCCGGTGTTGACGAAGCCGGGCGCGGACCGCTGGCCGGTCCTGTGGTGTGCGCCGCGGTGGTCCTGCCGGCGAACTTCTCTGCGCTGGATCAGCTTGATGATTCCAAGAAGCTCAGTGAAAAGCGCCGCGCCGCCCTGTCCGCCATCATCCGGGCCGAGGCGCGGGTGGGCGTGGGCATCGCCGAGCCGGTCGAGATCGACCGGCTGAACGTGCTCCACGCCACCATGGCGGCCATGGTCCGCGCGGTTGAGGGCCTCGGCGTTATCCCCGATGAAATCCTGATCGATGGAAATCGGGTTCCGGCAGGTTTGAGCGCTCCGGCGCGGGCGATTGTGGGCGGGGATGGCCGCGAGGCCTGCATTGGCGCCGCGTCGATCATCGCCAAGACCTTGCGCGACCAGATCATGATCGAGGCGGAAAACCGCTTTAGCGGCTATGGCTTGGCGGGGCACAAGGGCTATCCCAGCCCCAGTCACAAGGCCGCGCTCGAAAATCTCGGCGCCGCGCCCATCCATCGGCTAAGCTATGCGCCGGTGCAGCAGGCCAGACAGGCGCGCGGCCTCTGGAGCACCACATAATGAATCGGCCTTAACCATCGGGTAAGCCGAAACGATTCACCCCTCAGGGAATCAGCGCTGTTGCGAACAGAAGGGCGATTGAGGTGTCAGTGAAAACGAATAGCAAGATTCCCGTCGATGTCATCCTGGAGGGCGATTGCGCCGAGGTGATGAAGACGCTTCCCGATGAGAGCGTCGATCTGATCTTCGCGGATCCGCCATATAATCTCCAGCTTGGCGGCGACCTGCACCGCCCGGACAATTCCAAGGTGGACGCGGTCGACAATGACTGGGACCAGATCGGCGACTTTGACGCCTATGACCTGTTCTCCTGCGCCTGGCTGGAAGAGGCGCGCCGGGTCCTGAAGCCCAATGGCGCGCTGTGGACCATCGGCAGCTATCACAACATTTTCCGCGTTGGCGCCTTCTTGCAGGATATGGGCTTCTGGATCCTCAATGATGTGATCTGGCGCAAGTCCAACCCGATGCCGAACTTCAAGGGCACGCGCTTCACCAATGCGCACGAGACCCTGATCTGGGCCTCCAAGACCAAGGACGCCAAGCCCACCTTCAACTATGCCGCCATGAAAGCCCTCAATGATGGCGTGCAGATGCGTTCGGACTGGACCCTGCCGATCTGTGCAGGCGGCGAGCGCTTGAAGAACAAGGACGGCAAGAAGGCCCACCCGACGCAAAAGCCGGAAAGCCTCTTGCACCGTGTGCTCCTGGCGACCTCCAACCCCGGCGACGTCGTGCTCGACCCCTTCTTCGGCACCGGCACCACGGGCGCCGTCGCCAAGAAGCTGGGCCGTCATTATATCGGCATCGAAGCGGATCCCGGTTACGCCGACGTGGCGCGCAAGCGCATCGCCGCCATCAACCCCACCAGCGAAGACCTGTTGCAGGTCACCCAGTCCAAGCGCGCCCTGCCGCGGATTCCCTTTGGTTCGCTCGTTGAAGCGGGACTGCTGAAACCGGGTGATACGCTCTATTGCGCGCAGGGTCGTCGCACCGCGCAAGTGCGCGCGGACGGCACGGTGATCGCGGGCGGCCAGGCCGGCTCGATCCACCAGATGGGCGCACATGTTCAGGGCGCGCCGTCCTGCAATGGCTGGACCTTCTGGCATGTGCGCCAGGGCGGCGCCCTCGCCCCGATCGACGTGCTGCGCGCCCGCATTCGGGCGGAAATGCAGGTTTAGGGCCTGCTTCATGGGTCTCCGGATCAAGTCCGAAGGCCGACACGTTGACGCCTTTCATCTCGGTCCTCGGGCTTGACCCGGGGACCCATTCTTTCTTTTTTGCAGCTACAACAGCCGCGTCTCCAGCCCCAGCTTCACGGCCTTCATCATCACGCTGGGAAGCCCCGCCTCTTTCAGCCCGGACAGAGCCGTCCAGTCGCCCTCTTCCGGCGTCCAGCCGTCGGGCGCGACAGCGCACAGCACATCCAGCTCCAGCGCGAAATGGGTGAAGACATGGCGCACCTGACCGGCGTTTCGCCAGCCCGCCTCAAAGGGCGCTGCGCTCGTCACGTCACTCCCCGGCAAAGCGCCTTCGATCCAATCCGTCCCCGGCACTTCCATCATCGCGCCCAGAAGCCCCGTCTCCGGCCGACGGCGCAGCCAGATCGCGCCATCCCTGAGCACATGAAAACATGCGCCGCGACGGACGGGCTTGGGCTTCTTCTTTTCTTTCAGCGGATACCGGGTCTGATCGCCTTCGGCGCGCGCCGCGCACCAGTCCGACCATGGACAGGCCGCACAGTCAGGCGACTTGGGCGTACACACCGTCGCCCCGAGATCCATGATCGCTTGCGCATAATCGCCGGGCCGCTCGGTGGACGCGAGATCCGCTGCGATCGCCTTGATCTGCGGCTTGGCCTTGGGCAGAGGCGTCTCAAGCCGCACCATGCGGGTGATCACCCGCTCCACATTGCCGTCGACCACGCTGGCGGGAAGGTCAAACGCAGCGGCGCGGATGGCGTTGGCGGTGTAATCGCCCACACCCGGCAGAGCCAGAAGCCCCTCAAGATCGCTCGGAAACGCCCCCGCCAGCTCATGGGCGACTTTCTGCGCACAGGCATGCAGATTGCGAGCCCGCGCGTAGTAACCGAGCCCCGCCCAGGCCGCGAGCACATCCTCTCGCGGCGCGTCCGCCAGATGCGCCACCGTCGGCCAGCGCTCCAGGAAGCGTTCCCAATAGGGCGTGGCGTGAGGCACGGTCGTCTGCTGCAACATGATTTCCGACAGCCAGATCGCATAGGGATCGGGCGTGGCGCCCGCCTCCCGGTCTTCGGGCCGGATGCGCCAGGGCAGGCTGCGCCCTTTGCGGTCATACCAGTCCAGAAGCGCCGCCTGCAGGTCCGGAGCGGGCAGAGCGGGCTGTGCGGATGATGGCAAGGGTTGTCCTCCCATGCTTGCCAGAGCGGCGTGACGGCGCGATGGTGCGCACCATGAAGCGACCGCCCCTGACGTCAACGCCCAACCGGCATCTGATCGCCCGCGGAACCCGCACCCCGCGTGACGAGGCGGATGCGTCGAGCTGGATCAGCGAGCATCGCGGACGCGCTGCCATCAAGCCGCCGCCCAATGTAGATCGCGCGATGAGCGCCCTGATCAAGCCGCTGGCGAAGAAATTCTCAGGTCCGACCCGGCATGAGCTGGACGCGCAATGGGCCGAGATCGTCGGGCCTCAGCTGGCCAAGCTTACCCGGCCGGAGAAATTCCAGGCGGGCGCGCTGGTTGTCCGGGCCCAGGGGCCCGCGGCCACCCTTGTGGAGGCGCAATCGGCGCAGATTCTGGCCCGTGTCGCCGCCTATTCCGGCAAGACCCCGAAGAAGCTGAAGATCGTGCAGGGCCCCCTCAACCCCGAGCCGAAAAAACCCAAGCCTGTCAAAAATCGCGTCGTGAAGGTCACATCTGCGTCAGAACGGGCGCTCACCCTTGAAGAGACGCTGGAAAACTGGCGCAAAGAGATCGAGCGGCGTGAAGGCGTGAGCCTGCCGCCCAAATCCACTCGCGACTGACGCAGACTGGAGACTGAAGTGCTGTCACTGACCCGCCGCGGACTGTCCGCGATCACCGCCGCCCTGGTCCTCTCCGGAGCCGCGCTGGCCCAGAACGCCACCTCCCTGACGGAAGCCCAGGCCGGACAGGTGCGCGCAGACGACAAGGTCATGGGCGATGCAGACGCCCCTGTGACCTTTATCGAATATGGCTCGGTGGCCTGCGGTCATTGCGGGCATTTTCAGGAAACCGGCTTCACTGCAGTCAACGCCGCGATCGAAGCCGGCGATGTTCGCTTTGTCTTCCGCGAAATGATCACCGGCCAGCCCAATATCGCCATCGCCGGCTTTGCACTGGCGGAATGCGCGCCGGACGACCAGTATTTCGAGGTCATCGACTCGCTCTTCACCAATATGCGATCCATTTTCGAGGCCTTGCAGACCGGTGAAGCGCAAGAGCGTTTCAATGCGATCGCCGCCGAGTTCGGGTTTTCCCCCGAGGATGTGCAGGCGTGCTTCAGCGATGAGGCCGCGATCACCCAGGTCCAGAACGCCCACCGCACGGCGCTGGAGGACGGCGTGCGCTCCACCCCGTATTTCATCATCAATGGCGACCGCCTGATCGCCGAGCCCGACAGCTCCGGCGAAGGTCAGGTCTACACGGTGAACGGCGCTCCGCTGACGGATGAGGAAGGCGTGATTCCCGCAAATCTCGAGGCAGACACCTTCCGCCGCATCATCACTCTGTATAAGGGCGGCTGAGACCGCTAAGCTGCCGACAACTCAAGACCGCCGCGCTGTCTTGCGCCGGCCAGACACCCTGATTGGAGTTCAACCCGTGACGACTTTCACCCGCCGCGCCCTCACCCTCGCCGCCGCTCTCGCCGGCGCTGTGATGCTGACCGCCTGTTCGGGCGGCGGCGCCCCGGACGGTCATTCCGCCTATGAACGCGAAGGCGATCGCGGCGTGGGCCCCATTGACGCCCCTGTCACCATCATCGAGTACGCCTCCACCTCCTGCCCCGGTTGCGGCGCCTTCTACAATCAGGGCAAACCCGCGATTGATGACGCGGTGGAGCGGGGCGATGTGCGCTTCGTCTTCCGGGAAATGCTGACCGGTCAGCCGAATCTCGCGCGCGCCGGCTTCATGCTGGCCCGTTGCGCGCCCGAAGATCAGTATCTCGACGTCATTGACCTGCTGTTCGAACAGCAGCGCGCCCTGTTCAGCGCCATGCAGCAAGGCAATGCGCAAGCGCAATTTCTGTCCATCGCCCGCACCGCGGGTTTCTCGGACGAGGAATTCCGCGCCTGCATGACCAATCAGGAGGTCCTTGAAGCGGTGGAAGAGGCCAACATGCAGGCCGTTCGCGACGGCGTCGGCGGCACGCCGCACTTCATCATCAATGGTCAGGATCTCGATCAGATGGCTGGCGAAAACGGTCAGGTCTATGCGGCCAACGGCGAGCCCCTCGTGGACGATCAGGGCGAAATCCCCGCTCAGATTGATCGAGACACCTGGGACCGAATCATCGCCCTATTCAAGGCGCGCGCGGAAGGCTAGCCTTCCCGTGCAGACCTTTTGCAGGCGGTCTACCCTCAGATCGCCTGCGAAGGGTTTGAGCCGAATGATGTTTCGGCAGGGATGGCGGCGACTGACAGACCGGAAAACCGGCGTTCAGCGCCAGTGGAGGTCTGAGGTTGAAGTTCACCCAGCTGCGCCTGGCCGGCTTCAAATCGTTTGTTGACCCGACCGAGCTGCGGATCGACGCCGGGCTGACCGGCATTATCGGTCCCAATGGCTGCGGTAAATCCAACCTGCTTGAAGCCCTGCGCTGGGTGATGGGCGCCACCTCGGCGAAATCCCTGCGCGGCGGCGGCATGGAAGACGTGATCTTCGCCGGCACCGACAGCCGCCCTGCCCGCAATCACGCCGAAGTCACCCTCGTTGTCGACAATACCGACAAGCGCGCGCCCGCCCGCTTCAACGATCATGACATGCTCGAGGTCGTCCGCCGGATCACCCGCGGCAAGGGCTCGGACTACAAGATCAATGGCGAGGAAGTCCGCGCCAAGGACGTCCAGCTGCTGTTCGCGGACGCCGGTACGGGCGCGAACTCGCCCGCCCTGGTCCGTCAGGGCCAGATCAGCGAGCTGATCAACGCCAAGCCGGAAAACCGACGCCGCGTGCTGGAAGAAGCGGCCGGCGTCGCGGGTCTGCGCGCGCGCCGCCGCGAGGCCCAGCTCAAGCTCGCCGCCGCCGAGACCAATCTCGACCGCATTCTGGAGATTGTCGAGGATCTCGACAGTCGCCACGCGGCCCTGCAGCGCCAGGCCAAGCAGGCGGGCCGCTATCGCGATCTCTCCCAGACCATCCGCAATTTTGAGGCCCTGCTCTGGATTCGCCGCTGGAAAGAGGCGGGCGAAGCGGTTGAGACCTCTCGGGAAAAGCTCAAGCAGACCGACGCCGAGGCCGAACTTGCCCTGCGCGCGTCAGCGGGCGCCATGGTCGAAGCCGAACAGGCGCAGAGCGCGGTCCAGCCCCTGCGCGAGGCCGAAGCGGAGGCCGCCGCCGCCCTGCGCCATACCGAGCGCGCCCGCGACCAGCTGGAACGCGACATCGAAGCCGCACGCGCCGCCATCGAACGCGGTGAAGCGCGCCTTGTGGAACTCACAGGCACGCTCAAGCGCGAAAGCGAGCTGCTTGAAGAAGCCCAGGCCGCGCATGAGCGCCTGCACGGCCAGCTCAAGCATGCCCGCGATCAGGCGGCCGATGATGCGAACGCCCAGACCCGCGCCGAAGCGGTGCTCAACGACGCCGACAAGGACCGCGGCAAGGCGGAGCAGCATCTCGACGCCGCATCCAACGCCGTCGCCCAGATCAAGGCCCGCCGTGATGGCGCCCAGCGTGAGCTGGAGCAGGCCGAGCGTCAGGTGCGCACGCTGGAGGTCGAGGCCGAGAACGCCCAGGCGACGCTCGACCGGTTTGATGATGTGGTCGGCCCCGATCTGGAGAGTCTTCAAGCCAGTGTGGATGACGCCAACGCGGCGGTTGAGGACCAGGCGGGCCGGATCGCCGATCTGGATGAGTTGGCCGAGAGCGCCCGCTCCGCGGCCCAGACCGCCCGGGAAGAGGTTCAGCTCGCCCAGGCCGATGTGCGTGCGCTGGAGCGCGAGATCTCGGGGCTTGAACGTCTGCTCGCCAGTTCCGACGAAGGTGATCGCGCACTCGATGAGGTCCGCGCCTCCGCAGGTTATGAACAGGCGCTCGCAGCCGCACTGGGCGATGATCTGGAAGCAGGTCTGAGCCCGTCGTCCGCCCGACGCTGGCAAGGTGCGGAGATTGATCCGCCCGCTTTGCCCGAAGGCGTTCAGTCCCTGTTTGATCATGTGGAGGCGCCCGCCGCCCTGTGGCCGCGCCTGAAAGCCATTGGCGTGGTTGAGGCGGCGGATCTGGATCGCCTCGCAGCGAGCCTGAAACCGGGCCAGCGGATTGTGACGAAAGACGGCGCCCTGCGTCGCTGGGACGGCTTCGCCAGCGAGGCTGGCGCGCCCTCCGCCGCTGCGGTGCGTCTGGAAACGCGCAACCGGTTGGCGGATCTGACGCCCCAACTCGACGCGGCGCGTCGCGGCGCCGAACGGTCGCAGACTCTGGCCGAGGAAAGCCATCAGGCGCGCCTGAGCGCCGAAGCCGAGCTCAATGACGCGCGATCAGCCCTGAAACAGGCCGAGAATCGCCGCCGGGACGCCGAGCAGGCGCTCTCCGCTGCGCGCGCTCAGGCCGCCCGCGCCGAAGCGCGCCGGGCCGGTCTGGTGGAATCGGTGGGCCGCGCCCAGAGCCGGCTTGAAACCGCGCGCAAGCTGCATGACGCCGCCAAAGAGGCCTTTGAGGCGGTCAACGGCGAGGATGACGGTCAGGACGCTCTTGTCGCAGCGCGTGCCCGCGCCGAGCGCGCCCGCGGCAAGGCGGCGGATGCCCGCGCGGCGCTGGAATCGGTCAAGCGCGAAGCCCAGGGCCGTCGTCACCGGATCGCCTCGCTGGAGCGCGAAGCGGCGGACTGGGATCGCCGTCATGCGCGTTCTAAGGATCAGGTCGAGGCGCTGAAATCCCAGATCGGTCAGACCGAGAACGAGCTGGAGACCGCCCGCACTCAGCCTGAAAGGCTTGAAGGTCAGCGCCATGACATTCTCGATGCGCTGACGGACGCGGAGAAGAAGGCGAGCCTCGCCCGTGAAGCCGTTCTCAACGCCGAATCGCTTCAGCGCGAGAAGGACGCGGCGCTGCGCGAGGCCGAGAAGATCAGCGCCAATGCCCGCGAAGCCCGCGCCGCCGCGCAGGCGCGTCTGTCCGCAGCGGAAGAACGGCTGACCGAAACCACCGAGCGGCTGGAAGACGCGACGGGCGAAGAGCCCCGCGCGCTCGAGCGGATCGCCGCGGGCTCCGAGTTTGCCGAGCTGACCTCTGACGAACTGGAACGGCGCCTGGATGACGCCCGTCTGACCCGCGAACGGCTGGGCGCGGTGAACCTGCGCGCCGACGAGGAAGCGCGCGAGCTTGATTCTGAACGTACGCGTCTGTCGCGGGAGCGCGATGACCTTCTGGAAGCCGTCGCGCGCCTGCGCAAGGCGGTCGACACGCTGTCACGGGAAGGTCGAGCGCGCTTGCTTGACGCCTTTGAAGTGGTGGACGGGCATTTCCGCACCCTGTTCGAGACGCTGTTCGGCGGCGGCGCGGCGGAATTGCGCCTGACCGAGAATGACGATCCGCTGGAAGCCGGTCTTGAGATCTTCGCCTGTCCGCCAGGCAAGAAGATGGAGACGATGAGCCTGATGAGCGGCGGCGAGCAGGCGCTGACCGCCACCGCGCTGATCTTCGCCGTCTTCCTGGTCAGCCCCGCCCCAGTCTGCGTGCTCGACGAGGTGGACGCCCCGCTCGACGATGCGAATGTGGACCGCTATTGCGCCATGCTCGAGCAGATGCGGGCCATGACCGAAACGCGATTCCTCGTCATCACCCATAACCCGGTGACCATGAGCCGGATGAACCGTCTGTTCGGCGTGACCATGGGTGAAAGGGGCGTCTCGCAGCTCGTCTCGGTCAATCTGAGCTCGGCTGAAGAGATGCTGGCTGCGGAATAATCGCGAACAGCCATATACTTCAACGAGTTAACTTGTCCGCAACCTTGCTTGACAGGGTATAGGCCCCCTTATAGGGTGCGCGCGCCTGTCGGGACTACCTCCGGGAGGTCGCCTGTCATCATGGCTCATCGAGACGAACCGAACCAGAACCCTTCCGATCCCCACGACTTCGAGCGGCGTTTGAACGCCAAGCTTGAAGCGCGTCGGGCGAAGGAGGCCGCCTCGAACCCCTCTGGATGGGGACAGGGCGTGCGCTATGGAACGGAATTCGCCGGAGGGGTTCTCGTGGGGGCTGGTCTGGGCTATTTGACCGATCAGTTCTTCAACTGGAGCCCTTGGGGTCTTCTGGTGGGTGTATTAATGGGTTTCGCAGCGGGCACTTTGAATGTAGTTCGCGCTGCGCAGAGCATGAACCAAAGCGACGACGCCTCCTCCTGAGGCGGATGGCGCTGAGGTTTGACGTAGGAAACGCGGCGTGCGCGCCGTAGCACAAGGGGCCGGGTGTGGCTGACGCGACGAACCCGATCAAACAGTTCGAGATCCATCCGATCGCTGATTTCTCGATCGGCGGCTGGAATCTGTCCTTCACCAATTCCAGCTTCTTCATGGTCACCTCGGTGGTGCTCGTGGCGGGTCTGCTGTCGCTGGCCATGTCCAAGCGCGCGCTGGTGCCGGGCCGCTCCCAATCGGTCGCCGAGCTGCTTTACGAATTCGTGGCGGGCATGATTCGCTCCACCGCGGGCGACGCCGGCCTGAAATTCTTCCCCTTCGTGTTCACGCTGTTCGCCTTCATCCTGATGGGCAACATGCTGGGCATGTTCCCCTACTTCCCGGCTCCGGGTTTCCACGGCTTCACCTTCACCTCCCACATCATCGTCACCTTTGCGCTGGCGCTCGTGGTGATGGCGATCGTGATCGGCTATGGCGTGTTCAAGCACGGCCTGAAGTTCTTCTCGCTGTTCTTCCCGTCCGGCGTGCCGTGGCCGCTCTACATCCTTCTGACCCCGATCGAGATCATCTCGTTCCTGTCGCGTCCGGTGACGCTCGGGGTTCGTCTGTTCGCCAACATGCTGGCTGGCCACATCCTTCTGAAGGTGTTCGCCGGCTTCATCATCATGCTAGGGTCAGTGGGCGCGCTGGGCGTTCTGGGCGCCGTCGCTCCGCTGATCATGGTCGTCGCGCTGACCGCGCTGGAATTCCTGGTGGCGTTCCTCCAGGCCTACGTGTTCGCCGTTCTGACCTGCATCTACCTTTCGGACGCACTGCACCCTGGTCACTAGGGGCGTTCGACAAGACCTACCTATCCATCCGCACCGACCACCTACGAGGAGTATCGACATGGAAGCGGAAGCCGCGAAATACATTGGCGCTGGCCTGGCCACCTTCGGCATGCTGGGCGCCGCTCTGGGCGTGGGCAACATCTTCTCCAGCTTCCTGGCTGGCGCCCTGCGCAACCCGTCCGCCGCGCAAGGCCAGTTCGGCAACCTGATCTTCGGCTTCGCCGTGACCGAAGCGCTGGGCATCTTCTCGCTGCTCATCGCCCTGCTGCTGCTGTTCGTGGTCTAACAGACCCCGACTGAACAGCCCTCGTTCCGGCCGGAAGGCGCACGATGTCTCGTTGCGTCTTTCCGGCTTGGGGCGTTCTATAGTGTCGGGCTTACGGTAAGCTCGAGCTAGTTTAGCCTTTGCGCAAGGGAGGCCGCCGTGCTGGCGCCGGAGTCCCATTCCGAATACGCCGAAGGCGCCGGACACGCAGCGGAAGCCGCGTTCCCGCCCTTCGACCCGACCTATTTTGCTTCGCAGCTGTTCTGGCTCGCGATCAGCTTCATCGTCCTGTACGTGTTGCTGAGCCGTTTTGTCCTGCCGCGTATCGGCGGGGCGATCGAAGAACGCCGCGATCGCATTGCTGACGATCTCGACACCGCCGCGCAACTGAAGGCGCAGGCTGACGAGACCGTTCGCGCCTATGAGAAATCCCTGGCTGACGCCCGCGCCAAGGCGCATTCGGTGGCCGCAGAGGCGAAAGCCGCTGCCGACGCTGAAATCGCCGACGCCATCCGCAAGGCTGACGCCGAGCTGGAAACCCAGATGGCTGAGTCCGAGGATCGCATCCGCGCCTCTCGCGACGCTGCTCTGGGCGAAGTGCGCACCATCGCGGCCGGCGCCGCCGTGGTCGCCGTCGAACATCTGGCCGGCCTTGAAGTGTCTGAAAGCGACGCGGCGAAAGCTGTCGACGCGGCGAAGGAGTAAGTCATGAACTACCTCCTGTCCGACACCAGCTTCTGGGCCTTTGTCGGCCTGATCCTGTTCTTCGTGGTGATCATCTTCGTGGGCGCCCCGAAAATGATCGGCAAGGCGCTCGATGATCGCGCCGACCTGATCCGCAAGGAACTCGATGAAGCCCGCCGCCTGCGCGAGGAAGCGCAGGAGCTGATGGCCACCTATGAGCGCAAGCAGACCGAGGCCGCGGCCGAAGCTGAAGCGATCATCAAGCAGGCCAAGGCGGAAGCCGATTATCTGCGAGACAACGCCAAGACCGAGATCTCCCAGCGCATCGAGCGTCGCACGGCCATGGCCGAGCAGCGCATCGCCCAGGCTGAGGCCCAGGCCGCCAAGGAAGTCAAATCCCTGGCCGCCGACCTTGCCGTGGAAGCCGCTGAACAGCTCCTGTCCAAGAAGCTGACCAAGACCCAGCGCAACGCCCTTCTGAAGGCCGATACGGCCGCCCTGAAGGACCAGCTGAACTAGTCAGCCCTGACAGACCGACATGAAAAAGCCCGCGAAATTCTCGCGGGCTTTTTTGCGTCTGCCGCAAAGCCTAGTCGGCGCAGACAACCTGTTCTTCAAGCAGCTGATAGGACAGCGCGAACATCTCGCCCTGGCTCTCGTCCACATTGGTCAGCAGGGCCAGTCCGGCGTCGAAGGCGGGCACATAGACCAGCGTGATATTGCTCGCCCCGTTCGAGCCGGACTGGGTCGAGGCGAGATATGAGTCTCCGCAGAGCTCCAGATCGCGGAACCGGCCGCCATAGGCGTAGCTCTGTTCTGGAACCTCGATAGTGCGCAATTGTGCGCGCGACGCGGCGGACAGCACTTCGCCAGCCTCGAGCGCCCGTTCCAGCGCGATGAGGTCCGCGGCGGTCGTATAGCTGCCCTTGAAGAAGTCCGGGCTCCAATAGTCCCCTCGTCCTTCAGGATCCTCGGGATCAAAGCCGATGGCGACATTCGGGACATGGGGCGTGGTTTCGCGCAAGTCATGCACATAGCCGCCGCTCTGTCCCATCCCGGCCCGGTCATAGACATAGCGCTGGCGAACTTCCGGATAGGACAGGCCCGTCACTTCTGCGAGCAGGTGCTGGACCAGCAGCCAGTTCGACAGGGCGTAGTCAAAGCGCCCGCCAGGCTCAAATTGCAGGTCGCCGCTGGCATAGTCCGCCACCGCTTCCGCAACGCTCTGGGCGTCGACCGCGTCCGCCTCGCCATTGGCGATGCGTTGAAAGGCGTGACGCAAATCATTGGGAAGACCGGACTGGTTGCTGAGGATCATGCGCAGCGTCAGCCGGGCGCCGGTGTCGGAGCGGTAATCCGGCAGATAAGTGCTGATCGGCGCATCAAGGTCGAGCACGCCCTCGTCAATCAGGGCGAAGACGGCGATGGAGGCGAAATACTTGTCGATGGAGCCGGTCTGGAACCGGGTGTCGGGATTGAGGAGACGACCGGTGTCCGGATCAGCCACGCCCCAGGACCAGCTTTGCGCTCCATGGCCTGTATCCAGCCGCACAACGCCGTTGAAGGCATGAGACTGCACCCAGTCCACTACGGGCTCGGGCGGGGCGTCAGCAGGCGTCAGAGCGACGGCGAACAATATGGGAAGGGCAAAGGTCATAAACGGCTCCTGTCTGCGCACAGACGTTATCGGGCAGGAGCCTGAAGCCTATCTGATCTGATCCACGCCAGAAGCGCCGTTCACCGACGCATTCACGCCATTGACCGATTGATCCGCACCAGCCGTCAGGAGGGGCGGTCGTCACGGTGGAAGCGGTCAAAGATATGCTTGACCTTGTCCCAGACGCCCGGATGGCGCTTGAGCCAGTTGGTGATGAAGGTATGGGCGCGCTTGGAGGTCATCGCCAGCAGCAGCAGGCCGATCACGGCCAGCGGCAATCCCAGCGGAATGGGCAGGAAGAAGAGCGGCACGGACAGGGCGAGCAGGAACAGCGCCAGGGCGACCGAAATCGCGCGGAGCACCACCATGACCATGCCGGTCACGCCGTTCATTCCGTTGCGCGCCCAGCGATTGGGGGTGTCGTTCATCGCCACCGCCGCCATCCTAACCCGAATGCAGACCCTGATGCCTGCTACATAGGCCTATGTTGAGGGCCCCGCCATCCGATACAACCCGTATCGACTGACGAGGCCCGCAATCTTGCAGTTGACCGGACCGATTTCGTCGCAGTGTTGCACTGCAACCTCAACCGGCGCGTGAGACTGCGTCGCTCTTACGCCTCTGACGCCGCCGGCGTCCAGCGCAGCACAGGCTGGCGAGCGGCGCGGGTCTCATCCAGACGCTTGGCCGGCGCAAAGCGCGGCGCGGCGGTGAACCGCTCGGTCTCGCCCGCCTTCGCGGCGTGAGCCAGCGCTTCCAGCGTGTCACAGAAGCGATCCACACTGGCCTTGGATTCAGACTCTGTCGGCTCGATCAGCATGGCGCCGTGCACGACCAGCGGGAAGTACATGGTCATGGGGTGATAGCCCTCATCGATCATGGCTTTCGCAAAGTCGAGCGTGGTGACGCCGGTATCCTTCAGGAAGCGGTCGTCAAACAGCGCCTCGTGCATGCACAGACCGTCAAAGGACGGCGTCATGACGTCCTTCAGACGCGCCAGGATGTAGTTGGCGTTCAGGACCGCGTCCTCGCTGGCCTGCTTCAGGCCGTCCGCGCCATGGCTGAGCATGTAGCTCATCGCCCGGGTGAACATGCCCATCTGGCCGTGGAAGGCGACCATGCGGCCGAAGGGCTGGGCGCCCTGGGCCCTGGCGTCGGCTTCATCCTCGACCATGCGCCAGCTGTCGCCCTCCTTGATGACGAAAGGCAGCGGGGCGAATTTCGCCAGCGCTTCGGACAGCACCGTCGGGCCTGCGCCGGGACCACCGCCGCCATGGGGCGTGGAATAGGTCTTGTGCAGGTTGAAGTGCATGGCGTCCACACCGAGATCGCCCGGGCGGACCCGGCCGGAAATGGCGTTGAAGTTGGCGCCGTCGCAATAGAAATAGCCGCCCGCCTCGTGGATGGCGTCTGCAATCGCGCGAATATCACGCTCGAACAGGCCGCACGTATTGGGGTTGGTCAGCATGATCGCGGCGACATCATCGCCAAGCTTGGCCTTGAAGGCCTCCATGTCGACACGACCATCGGGGCCTGCGGGGATCTCGTCGCAGAAGAAGCCGCATTGCACGGCGGTCGCCGGGTTGGTGCCGTGCGCGCTTTCGGGCACCAGCACGCGGCGGCGATGGCTTTCACCCCGCGCATCGAGGGCGGCGCGGATCGCCATCATGCCGCACAGCTCGCCATGGGCGCCCGCTTTCGGGCTCATCGCCACGGTCGGCATGTTGGTCAGCGTCATCAGCCAGTGCGCCAGCTCGCCGATCAGCTCGAACGCGCCCTGCACGGTCGATTGAGGCTGCAGCGGGTGCACGTCGGAGAAGCCCGGCAGACGCGCCATCTTCTCGTTGAGACGCGGATTGTGCTTCATCGTGCACGAGCCCAGCGGGTAGAGCCCGATATCGATGGCGTAGTTCTTCCGGCTGAGGCGCACATAATGGCGCATGGCTTCGGGCTCAGACAGGCCCGGCAGCCCCAGATCCTCGGTGCGCTCGAGCGCGCCCAGACGGGATTTCGTCCCCTTGGGCGTTTCGAAATCGACGCCGGTCTTGTCATAGGTCTGACGCTCGAAGATCAGCGGCTCGGCCTGGTCGAGCCCGCGCGAGCCCGAGAAGGTGTCGTCATAGGCGCCCGGATCCGGGGTATGGAGCGGGGCGGAGGGACGGCCTTGCGTATTCATCGCCATGATTACAGCACCTCTTTCAGAGCCGCTTCGAAAGCGTCGAGATCGCTATCGGTGTTGGTTTCGGTGGCCGCAACGATCAGCAGATCGTCATAGCCCTTGCCCGGATAGAGCCGGCTGGCGGGCACGCCGCCCAGAACGCCCTTCTCGGCCAGCGCCTCCACCACGTCCGCCGCGTTTTTCGGCAAGCGCAGGGTGAACTCGTTGAAGAAGGCGTCGGTGACCAGCTCCACGCCGGAGATCGCGCTCAGGCGATCGGCCAGCTCGCAGGCCTTCTCATGGCTCAGCTGGGCCATGGTGCGCAGGCCTGTATCGCCCAGAAGCGACATGTGGATCGTCCAGGCCAAGGTCATCAGGCCAGAGTTGGTGCAGATGTTCGAGGTCGC